>JAYTXO010000304.1:0-7933 GCA_043742905.1 Microbacteriaceae bacterium
CAAGCACGTCGCGCTCGATTCGCCAGTGACCCTGGCCGCCGATCTTGATCGCCGGCAGCTCGCCAGACCTCACCAGCGCGTAAGACTGTGAGACCGAGATGTTGAGTACCTCGGCGGTGTCGGCGAGAGTCAGGAAGCGACCGACCGAGTTGGGCCCCAAGCTCTGCCCGGAATCAGGCGCGGGGGTGTCGAAGGGCATGCCACGATTATGCGCCGCGGACTGCGGTTGGGACGGGAGTGTGGATAACTCCGAGCGCCGTAGCGGCCCCAGGGCGACCATATGCCCATGTCGACTCCGGATGCCGCCGCCTCCCCGTCCTTACCGCCCGCGCGAAAGTCCCGCCGCAATGCGCCCGATCTGCGGCTCGTTCTCGGGGTGCTGCTCGTCGTGGGCTCGGTGGTGGGCGTCTTGGGGATCGTGGCAGTGGCCGATCGTCGTGTCACGGTTTACGCGGCGACTTCGACCCTGACTCCGGGGGAGCGGATCGACAGGGGCGACCTGGCGGAACGGACCGTTGCGCTCGACGGGGCCGACGGGTTGTATCTCGGGCGCGGGGACATCCCGAACGGCGGTCTGGTCGTGACGCAGCCCGTCGCCAAGGGCGAGCTGGTTCCCACCTCAGCGGTCGGGAGCACGGTGGGTGTGCGATCGACCTCGATCGTGCTCCAACTGGCCACACGGGTGAGCGGTGCGGTCGTGCCCGGGGCATTGGTGGACTTGTGGTCGGCGCCGAAGGTCGGTGGGGCGAACGCGGCCGTGTCGGCGACGGGGGAGACCGATGCTCCGCTCGCCCCGACTGTGCTGGTGGCCGGCGCGACGGTGACCAGAGTGCTCGACGCTTCCGGTAACTTCGCGGTCGACTCGAAGGGCAGCCAGGTGGAGGTTCTCGTGCCGCGCAGCAAAGTGGCGCGGGTGCTGCAGGCGATCGCGCAGGGCAACGCGCTCGCACTGCTGCCCGCAGGCATCCCGGTGGCAAAAGCCGAGGCTTCAGGGGCGGGCTCGTGACAGATGTCGCGCTCGCGATGCCGCTGGCCGATGAGCAGCGGCTGGTTGCCGATGCACCGCGCCACGGGCACCGAGTGGTTGCGCGTTGCTCGGGCGCCGAAGAGTTGGTGGGCAAACTGTCTACGGCGGGTGCCGAGCTGGTGGTGGTGTCGGCGTCCCCGCAGTATCTGACGGCGCGAGTGGTCGCGACGTGTGACGCGCACGGCGTGCGGCTGCTCGCGATCGCCGGGTCGGCGGCCGAGCGGCGATTCGCGGCCTCCGTCGGCGTCGTCGATGCGATCGATGGGCCGTTCGCGTGGTCGTCACCGCCCGCGGTTCCGGATGTCGAGGTCGACGAGGAGACCCACCTGCGACCCGTGCGGCTGAGTGACCCGGACCGCAGCAGCCGCGGCACCGTGATCGCGGTCTGGGGTCCGGATGGCGCGCCCGGCCGGACGAGCATCGCCATCGCCCTCGCGGCCGAACTGGCAGAAGCCGGCGCTACGGTCGCCCTCGCCGACGCGGACACGCGAGCCGCCGCCATCGCTCCCGCCCTCGGCCTGCTCGACGAGGCACCCGGTTTCGCCGCCGCCTGCCGTCTCGCGGGCAGCGGAAGCCTCGACCGAGCCCAGTTCGAACGAATCGCCCAGGGTCACCGGGTTGGCCGCTCTGAGATTCAGGTGCTCACCGGGATCGGCCGCGCGAGCCGCTGGCCCGAACTCACCGCTGAGCGCGTCGCCGGCATGCTGATTGCCGCGCGCGACTGGGTCGAGATGACGGTCGTTGACGTCGCGTCGAGCTTTGAGCGGGACGAGGAGCTGATGAGCGACCTGCACGCCCCACGCCGAAATGCCGCGACGATTGAGGTGTTGCGCTCGGCCGAGCGGATCATCGCGGTGGGGTCGGCCGACCCGGTCGGGCTGTCGCGCTTTCTGCGCGCACACGCCGAGCTCGCCGAAATGGTTGAGCCGGATCGCATTACCACCGTGATCAACAAGGTGCGTCCGGGTGCGATCGGCCTCAATCCCGCGTCTCAGGTGCGTCAGACGCTGGCGCGTTTCGGCGGAATCGACGACCCGGTGCTCGTCCCCTGGGATCTGGCTGCCTTCGACGCCGCGCTGCTCGGCGGTCGCACCCTGCTCGACGTCGCGCCGCGGTCGGCGGCGCGGGCCGCGATCCGCGAGCTGGCTGCGCAGCTGGGCCCCCCACCGGCACCCCTGCCGAGAACTTTGCGCAAGCGACTCGCCTTCACCCGCTAACATCGCCTCATGAGTGTCGAACTGTCAAATACTCGCGTTCTGGTCACCGGCGGAAGCGGATTCGTCGGCTCGCACGCCATCGTCCAACTGCTGGAGGCCGGCTACCGAGTCCGCACGACCGTGCGGAAGATGGCGAGGGCGAGCGACGTTCGGGCGCTCGTGACCGCTGCGGGCGCATCCGGGGCTGATTCGATCGAGTTCGCGGCCGTCGATCTGACCAGCGACGACGGCTGGTCAGAGGCGATGGACGGTTGCACCTTCGTGCTGCACGTAGCATCGCCGTTCCCGGTCGAGCAGCCGAAGGACGAGAACGAGCTGATCGTCCCGGCCCGCGACGGGGCGCTCCGAGCTCTCCGCTTCGCCCGCGATGCCGGGGTGAGGCGGGTCGTGCTCACGAGCTCCTTCGCGGCCGTTGGCTACAGCCCAAAGGCGAGCTCCGGCGACTACACCGAGACCGACTGGACCGACCCGGCCCAGCCGGGAATCACGCCCTACGTGAAGTCGAAGACGATCGCCGAACGCGCCGCCTGGGACTTTGTGGCGCGCGAGGGCAACGGCCTCGAACTCGCGGTTGTCAATCCGGTCGGAATCTTCGGCCCGGCTTTCGGCACCGATCTTTCCAGCTCGGTCGAACTGCTGCGCATCATGCTTACCGGCGGAGTGCCGGTCATCCCGCCGATCTCGACTTCGATTGTCGATGTGCGGGATGTCGTATCCCTCCACCTGCTCGCGATGACCCATCCGGCGGCGGCTGGTGAGCGGTTCCTCGCGGTGGCCGGGCCGCCGATAACTTTCGGGGAGCTGGCCACCCTCTTGCGCGCGCACCTCGGCCCGTTGGCCGCCAAGCTGCCCAAACGCACCATCTCGGCCGGCCTGGTCCGTTTCCTTGCGGTGTTCGTGCCGCGGCTGCGCGAGATCGTGCCGCAGCTCGGTCAGGTGAAGGGTGCAAGCCACGACAAGGCGACAACGCTGCTCGGCTGGCGGCCGCGGTCGAACACGGAGGCGGTCGAGGCATCCGCTGACAGCCTGCTTGCGCTGGGTCTCGTCGCGTCGTGACGGGTGTGACCCCGTAACCTTAGATTGTGTCGACGCTCTCCGACCTCATGGTGGCCAATGGCCGCTCCACTGACGCGGACGTCGAGTGGCTGCACTTGTTAGTCGCCGATTCGCAGCTGGTCGCCGACCTTGCCTTCGCCGACATCGTGCTTTGGGTGCCCGTCCAGACCGGCACCTTCATCGCGGTCTCCCACTCGCGGCCGTCCTCGGCGGCCACCCTGTTCTATCGCGACTTCGTGGGCCAGCAGATCAAACCCGAGTGGACCCAGCAAGTCACGCGGGCCTTCGAGACCGGCCAGATTGTCGATGCGGCAGCGCCGGACTGGTACGAAGAGACCCCGACTCGGGTGCGCGCAGTGCCCGTGCTGCGTCGGCTCACCCCGAGCGGAGCGGCCACTACAGATCATCCGATCGCCGTCATCACGCGACACAGTAACCTGGCCGAGGCGCGCACGCCCAGCCGCCAAGAGCTCACCTTCAACCAGTGCGCCAACGACCTGTTCGCAATGATCGCGTCCGGCGATTTTCCGGATCTCTCAGCCCCCTCCGGACCCCGCCGTGGCGCCCCGCGCGCCTCCGACGGTCTCATCCGCCTGGATGTCGATGGCACTGTCACCTTCGCCAGCCCGAACGGTCTCTCCGCCTTCAACCGCATGGGCTTCGCTGGCGAGCTCGAGGGGGAGTCTCTGGCCGAAGTCACCACGGCTCTCCTCACCGGCAAGTTGGTGGTCGACGAGTCGCTCCCGCTCGTGGTCACGGGCCGCGCCCCCTGGCGCACTGATATCGAGGCACGCGGGGTCACGGTCACTCTGCGCACTATCCCGATCCGTCATCGCGGGGAGCGGGTCGGCGCGATTGTGCTCATGCGCGACACCACCGAGATGCGCCACCAGGAGCAGGAGCTCCTCACTAAGGACGCGACGATCCGCGAGATCCACCACCGAGTGAAGAACAACCTGCAGACGGTGGCGTCGCTGCTGCGCATCCAGGGTCGGCGCACGCACAGCGACGTGGCGCGAGACGCCCTGAACCAGGCCATGCGCCGGGTGGCCGCCATCGCGGTTGTGCACGACACTCTTAGCGAGGGTCTTGAGCAAAATGTCGACTTCGACGACGTGTTCGATCGGGTGCTGATGCTGATCGCCGAGGTAGCATCCGGTCACAACACGACAGCCCACCCGGTGAGGACGGGTAGCTTCGGGACGCTGCCGAGCGTCTACGCGACGCCGCTCGCACTGGCGCTTACCGAGCTCGTGACCAACGCTGTGGAGCACGGCCTGGCCGGACGGGACGGCGAAGTCGAGATCTCGGCGAAGCGCAAAGACGGATCGCTTCGCATCCGGGTGCGCGACAATGGAATCGGGCTCCCCGAGGGCAAGGTCGGCTCAGGCCTCGGCACGCAGATCGTACGCACCCTGGTGCAGGGCGAACTTGGCGGCACGATCGACTGGCACACCCTCGAGGGCGAGGGCACCGAGGTCACGATCGACGTGCCGTTGCAGTGGCTCGATCAGTGACCAGCGGGAAACTAGCTCGCGCGACGAGCCCGGGCCGCGCGGCGCTTGAGCGCGCGACGCTCGTCTTCGCTGAGGCCGCCCCACACGCCGGAGTCTTGGTTGGTTTCGAGGGCATACTGCAGGCACATCTCGGTTACCGAGCAGCGAGCGCAGACCGACTTCGCCTTCTCGATCTGATCCACAGCGGGGCCCGTGTTCCCCACCGGGAAGAACAATTCGGGGTCGGCCGTGAGGCAGGCGGCTTTGTCACGCCAGTCCATGGTGGTACTCCTTCATATATTGCTGTTGACGCGATGCGGATTCGTGGTTTCAGAATCTGCGCGCAGTCGAAGAGTGACCGAAACGATTGGGGGAAAAAGTTATTTCGGAACTCACCTACGACCTTGTAGGCGTTCACATCAACCTAGTCAAGCGTTTCATACTTGTTACGGCTAATCAATAGTTATGAATGGGATGACCCTGTGAGCACGACGCGACGCCCAGCCGCCCTGTGGTTGCTGATCGTTCTGCTGAGCGTCGAGTTACTGGGCGTCGGCTCCCTTGCGGGCACCCTTCTGATCGAAACGCTCACGACGCGGACCGCGACCTTCGGGGCCGGGATCGCGCTCACCATCGTCGCGTTCATCGCCGCGGCCTCGCTCACCGCGATCGTCGTGGGGACTTATCGCGGCCAGGCCTGGACCCGCGCGGCCGCGATCGTCTGGCAGGTGCTGCAGGTCGCGGTGGGTGTTGGCGCACTGCAAGGGCAGGTCGCTCAGCCCGGCTGGGGCTGGCCGCTGATCATCCTCGCTGCACTCGTCTTCCTGCTGCTTTTCGCAAAGTCGGTCATCGCGAGCACTTCCGACAGGCGGGACGCCTCATGAGCGACGCCGAGGTCGCCGTCGTCGTCACCCCAGTTCCCGCCCCTGCGCTGCAGCTCACCGGACTCACCAAGCGATTCGGCACCAAAATCGCGGTCGATGACGTGTATCTCACCGTGCCGAGCGGCTCGTTCTACGGGGTCGTCGGCCCGAACGGCGCGGGCAAGACCACCACCCTCTCGATGGCCACCGGCCTGCTGCGCCCGGACGCCGGCACCGCCCGGGTCCACGGCGTCGACGTCTGGAGCGATCCGCTCGCCGCCAAGCGCATGGTCGGCAACCTCGCCGATGGTGTCGACCTGTTCGACCGCCTGACTGGTGAGCAGCTGATCACCTACACCGGCATGCTGTTCTCGATGAATCGCACGGTGATCGCCGAACGCACCCGAGACCTGCTGCAGCTACTCGACCTCGAGGCGAGCGCCGGAACTCTCGTCGCCGACTACTCGGCGGGCATGACCAAGAAGATCGCGCTGGCGTGCGCGCTCATCCACTCGCCTCGCGTCGTGGTGCTCGACGAACCATTCGAATCGGTCGATCCGGTGTCGGCGGCCAACATCCGCGACATCCTGGAGGGCTTCGTTCACTCGGGCGGCACGGTGGTCGTCTCCAGCCATTCGATGGATCTCGTGCAGCGCATGTGCGATCACGTCGCCGTCGTGGCACGCGGTCGCGTGCTTGTGGCCGGAACGGTCGATGAGGTGCGTGCAGGGGCCACTCTCGAGGACCGCTTCCTCGAACTCGTCGGCGGACGCCGCTTCAGTGAAGGGCCCGAGTGGTTGCGGCGCTCCTGAGCCTGCGGTTCCGGGTGCTCGCGAACACGCTGCGCCGGAACACGCTGCAGTTGCTTGCCGTGATCCTCGGTACCCTGCAGGCGCTCGTGGTGCTCGGCTTCGTGCTTGCCGGACTCGCGGTGCTGGTGATCTACCCACAGCCAGTGCAGCAGGCGACGGTGGTCATCGGCGGGGTCGCGCTGACGCTTGGCTGGTTCCTGATCCCGCTGATCGCGACCGGCATCGAGCCGACGATCGATCCGTTGAAGCTCTCGGCCTTCCCGATCCCAGTCGGACGGCTGATGCTCGCGATGACCCTGGTCGGCGCGACCTGGGTGCCGGGCATCGTGACCTTCCTGGCTTCGATCGGCACGGCACTCGCCTGGCGACAGACTCCCGCTGCCGCTCTGCTCGCCCTGCTCTGTGGTGCTATCGCGACCCTCATCTGCATCGTGGGTTCGCGCATGACCGCGTCGCTCACCGCCAACCTGGTGTCTGGGCGGCGGATCCGGGATCGGCTTGTTGTGCTCGCGGTCGGCATCGTCGTGCTGCTCGGGCCGGTCCTGTTATCGGTCGCGATCGGCGTGCGAACGTCCGACCCATTCCCCGGCACCGCGGCCGTGCTCGGGGCGACGCCGTTCGGGGCGATCTGGAGTGTTCCGGGGGAAGTGGTGGCGGGGCATCCGGGCGTCGCGGGGATCGAGTTCGCCACCGCGCTGGTAACGCTCGGGCTGATGCTGGTGATCTGGCGTGCGAGCCTGCTGGCGATCTTCCGCACGAGCGGCGGAGGAGCGTTGGGGCGCCAGCTTGGGGTGGGCCGGCTCGGGCTTTTCCGCGTGGTGCCCGCGACGCCAGCCGGTGCGATCACAGCCCGCTCGCTGATCTACTGGCGGCGCGATGCGCGGTTCGCTCGTCAGCTGATCCTGGTTCCGCTGATGCCGGCGCTACTGATCCTGTTTTCCTCGCTCGTTGACCTCCGCGGGATCGTGGAAGTGGCCGCACCGATCGTCGCCGGGTTACTGCCGCTGACCCTGTTCGCGGTGGTCTCCTATGACGGCACCGCCTACGCGCTGCATTTGGCGACCGGCGTGCGAGGTGTGGACGACCGCGCAGGCCGAGCCGCAGCGTTGCTCGTTTTCGCGCTGCCAGCGGTGGCAGTGGTCGCAATCGTGTCGATGCTCGTCGCGGGGGAGGCACGGTTGCTGCCTGCCGTGTTTGGCATCTCGATCGGTGTGCTGCTCTCGGGCCTCGCAGTGATCTCGGTCTCCTCAGCGTCGATTGTCGTGCCGGTGCCGCGCGCAGGGCGCAACCCGTTCACTGCCCAACCCGGATCGGGCATGACCGGTGTCGTCGGCTCCTACGCGGTCACCGCGGTTACCGCGGTCATCGCGATCCCGGAGCTCGCCCTCGGGATTTCGTCGCTGGGACTGGGTTCCGGCCCGGTCGCCGCACTGCTCGGCTGGCTGGCGCTCGCCGTCGGCGT
>JAYTXO010000305.1:0-14744 GCA_043742905.1 Microbacteriaceae bacterium
GAGGGTGCAACGTTTGAGGTGACCTTCTCGGCCGAGGCCGAGGTTCCCGAGACGTGGGAGTCGCCTCGTAGTGGGCTCGAAGGCCGCCTGGTCGGGGAAGACGGCGTGCTCGTACAGTCCGCCGTCGTCGAGGTCAAGCCCGTTCGCACCCACTGGGACATGCTGCTCGAGCGCCGCACGCGGGCTGAGCTCGAAGAGCTGCTTGCAGAGCGCCTCGAGCTTCTCCGCGCTCGTCGCGGCGAGACCAAGTCGGCCAAGTCGCCGGCGAAGACCGCCTAAGTTACTCCGTCGAACGACCGCGGCGCGATGCGTCGTGTCGCAGAGTACCGGCCGCGACGAGAGCACCGATCGCGATTCCGCAGACCAACCACTCGAATTGGCGCCCGCCCCAGACGGCTGGCGTCTCTCCGGTGGCGAGCGGGACATTGGCGACGATGACATCCGGGCTGTAGACGGGCAGTTGGTCACGAACCGTGCCATCTGGCAGGATGACCGCGCTGGTGCCCACCGTCGAGATGTTGACGACGCTGCGGCCGAGCTCTAGGGCCCGGATACGCGCGATGGCGAGCTGTTGCACGCTCTCGTCGGTCCTCCCGAAGTCGGCGTTGTTCGTCTGGGCGAAGATCACCTGAGCACCCTGATTCACGCTGTCGGTCATTAGCTGATCGTCGACGATGTCGAAGCAGATCGCGATACCGGCGATCACATTGGCGACACCGGATTTCGTGGTGCCGATATTCATCACTTGGTCGGTGGTACCCGGCGTGTACTCACGCTGGATCAGGTCGATCAGGCTGGGCGCGAACTGGCGCCAGAATGGACGGTCGGGCACGTACTCCCCGAATGGCACCGGATGCTTCTTGTCGTAGTAATCGATCGCACCCTTTCCCGTCTCCCAGAGCAGCGAGGTGTTGAAGTACCGGGTCGTCGTGGAGCCGTCGGGATTCGTCGTGACGCGGGTCGTGATAGTGACCCCGACAATCGGCGCGCTCGCCCGCGTGGAGACCTGATCCCACAATTGGGCCGCCTTCGGGTCCTCGAGCGGGTCAACATCCGATCCACCCTCTGGCCAGACCACGACGTCCACGTTCTTGGCATAGACGGGCTCGGTCGCGGTGATCTGGCCCAGCAGGTTATCGCCGGAGTTGGCGGGCGGGTCGAAGTAGCCCGACTTAGTGTCGCCCTGAACCGCGCCGATCCGCACGGTGCCGTGCGTGTTCGTGGGATAGCCGGGGAGCACCAGCAGCAGCGCGAAGAGACCGACAACGAGAGTGGCGCGCGCGAGGGTACCGATCCCGCGCCCCGCGGTTCCCGATTTGACGCCGGCTGCTGCCATCCCGTTTCCCCCGTCGACCCAGGCGCGATGCCAAGCGGGACTGCGCCCGCGGGACAGACGAAACCCCTCCTGCACGGCCGCGACCGCCACGGCGACAGCGAAGACCATGAGGAAGCTGACTCCCGACACCCCGAACCAGGCGAACAGCGGCGAGAGCGGGCTAGCCGACTGCGAGAAGGCAACACGACCCCAGGAGAAGCCACCGTATGGCCAGACGCTCTCGACGGCTTCGCGGAGCGTCCAGAGGCCACCCACGATGACGGGGACGAACATGAGCCGACTCCAGAGGCTCGGGAAGGCCCGCGGCACCCAGCGATAGGCCAGCGTGATCAACATGCCGCCAAGGCCCGCCCACAGCGCCATCAGAGTCGACAGAGCTGACCACGGCACCGGGCCGAGGAACACAGCAGCCCACTGGATGTCGACGAAGTAGAAGGTCGCGCCGAAGACGAAGCCGACCAGGAAAGCCGAACCGAGCCGCCGGCCCTGCAGAGTGACGAGCTGGAATCCGATCGCGACGAAGGCCAGCGGCCACCAGCCGAGGGCGGGGAACGCGGAGTCGAGCACCGGTCCAGCGCCGGCGGCGACCAGGAGAGCCAACCACAGCGGCAGTGCCGGTGGAAGCAGAGTCGGCGCGGGGCGGGTCACCGGACGAGCCTAAACGACCGAACTGTAGGCGATGATCCCTCGCCGGATATCGTCGATCGCGGCGCGCGCAGTCCGCCCGAGCGGGCCATCGGCCACGATCGAGATCTGGTCGAGCAAATCTATGGCTTGCTTCATCCAGCGCACGAAATCGCCAGCCGCTAGGTCGGCTTCGCGGAGCACCGCGTCGAGTTGCCCCCCTCGCGCCCAGAGCTGGGTGGCGAGAGCGAGGCCGGTCGACGGCGGGTTACTCTCCGGCAGTCGGTGCTCAGCCTCGAGGTCGGTGAGTTGCGCCCAGAGTTCGCCGGTGGCCTCCATGGCGGCGCGGAACGGGCCATGCGGCAGGTTGCGCTCCCCCGTTTCCTCGCGCCGCGGTTCGAAGATCAGGGTGCTGACCACCGCTGCAAGTGTCGGGGCGTCCAGGTCGTTCCATGTCCCGCGGCGCAAGCATTCGGCGACCAACAGGTCACGCTCGCCATAGATGCGTCGGAGCGAACGTCCGGGGGCCGCCACGGTGACGACGCCGTCCGTGGTCTCCAGGTAGCCGAGCTCAAGTAGCACGTCGGTCACGCGATCAAAGACCTGTGCGACCGCCCCGGTCCGTCCGCGGATCTGCGAACTCAGCTGCTCGGTCTCGCGCTTGAGCCGCCACCAGCGCTCTGCCCAGCGGGAGTGCGCCTCTCGATCGCTGCAGCTCTGACAGGGATGCGCCTTCATGCGCTTGCGTAATTCGGCGATGCGCCGCTGGCGCCGATCGCGGTCGGAGCGGCTCTCCCCGTTCGAACTGCCGCCGCGACCCTCGGCGCGCGCGTTTTTCTTCTCGAGGTCGGTCAGCTCGCGGCGCAGACCCGAATACTCCTGGAAGTCGCCCAGGTGACAGTCCATCGCCTCGGCGTACTTGGCGAGTGACGCCTCCTGCTCGCGAACCCGGCGAGCCATGTCGACCACCGCGCGGTCGGCCTGGAACTGCGCGAACGAGCTCTCCAGGATCTCGCGGGTGCGATCCCGACCGAACTGCTCAATCAGGTTGACCGCCATGTTGTACGTCGGCCGGAAGCTCGACATCAGTGGATAGCTGCGTCGCGACGCGAGCGAGGCGACCGCCGCCGGATCCAGCCCAGCCGCCCACTGGATGACCGCGTGCCCCTCGACGTCGATCCCACGACGCCCGGCCCGGCCGGTCAGCTGGGTGTACTCCCCCGGCGTGATCGGCACGCGGGACTCGCCATTGAACTTCTCGAGCTTCTCGAGCACAACCGTGCGGGCCGGCATATTGACCCCGAGGGCGAGGGTCTCGGTCGCGAACACGACCTTCAGCAGCTTGCGCCGGAAGAGTTCCTCGACCACCTCTTTAAACGCCGGAAGCATGCCTGCGTGATGGGCGGCGATACCACGTTCGAGGCCTTCGAGCCATTCCCAGTAGCCCAGAACGCCGAGATCCTGGTCAGGGATGCTGCGGAAGCGCTCTTCGACGATGGCGCGAATCTCTTCCCGCTCCGCCCGCTCGGTGAGTCGGATGTCCGAACGCACCACCTGTCGGACGGCGGCGTCGCAACCGATGCGGCTGAACACGAAGAAGATCGCGGGAAGCAAGTTCTTGGATTCGAGCATCCGGGCGAACTCGGGGCGATCCATGCGCTCGCTGCGGTCGAAGTTGCCGCCGCGGGTCGTCGGCGCCGCGTTCAGGCCGGAGCCGCGACTCCCCTCGGAACCAGAACCGCCTTGCCCCTTGCGGTGATGCCTGCCCTGCTGGGCGCCGCGATACGTTCCGGCGGGTCGTCCACCGGTCGAGGCCATCCGAGTCAGCTCGGGGTTGACCCGATTGGTCGCGGCCGGCCCCATGTTGATGACCGCCGAGCTGTCGAACAGGTCGAGGAGCTTGCTGCGTACGAGGACGTGCTGCTCGAGCGGCACCGGTCGCTCTTCGGACACGATCACGTCAGTGTCACCGCGGACCGCCTGGAGCCAGTCGCCGAACTCCTCGGCGTTGGAGACGGTCGCGCTGAGAGAGACCATCTTCACGTTGCGCGGGAGGTGGATGATGACCTCCTCCCACACGGCGCCACGAAAGCGGTCGGCCAGAAAGTGCACCTCGTCCATCACGACGTACGCCAAGTTCTTGAGCAACGGCGAGTCGGCGTAAAGCATGTTGCGCAGCACCTCGGTGGTCATGACGACCACCCGTCCCGAGCTGTTGATGTTGCTGTCGCCGGTCAGCAGTCCGACCGATTTCGCCCCGTGCTCGGCGGCCAACTCGTTGAACTTCTGGTTGCTGAGTGCCTTCATCGGCGTCGTGTAGAACACCTTCGCATGCGGATCGTCGAGGGCGAGATGCACCGCGAACTCGGCAACGATCGTCTTGCCGGCGCCGGTCGGAGCGGCGACGAGTACGCTGTGGCCATCTTCGAGCGAGCGGCAGGCCTCCAACTGGTACGGGTCGAGATCGAACTGTTGATTTCGGCGGAACTCCTCGAGCTGCGGCGCGGAGCGACGGGTGCGTGCCGCAGCGAAGCGCTCCGCGGGAGAGAGCGTCACGCGCCAGCCAGCTCGGCCGACAGGGCGTCGGCCCGGCGAGCCACCGAGCGGTCGTGAAGCGCTGACACGCCCCAGGCGGCGAAGTAGAGCAGGACCATCGGGGCGGCGAGCAGAAGCATCGAGAACGGGTCTGCCGCGGGCGTGGCGATCGCCGTGAAGATCGTGATCGCCAAAACGGCCCAGCGCCATCCCTTCAGGATCGTCTTGGCCGAGAGTGTGCCGATGACGTTCAGGAGGACCAGGAACACCGGAAGTACGAAGGCGATGCCGGTGGCGAGGATCAGTTTGATCACGAAGTCGAGGTAGTACTTCGCATCGATGATGCTGGTGTCCTGGCCAGGGACGAGGCTCACCATCAGGTTGACGATCCGCGGGAGCACCAGCCAGCCGGCGGCACATCCGGCAAAGAACAGCGGCACGGCCGTGAAGAAGAACCCGAAGATGAATTTGCGCTCGCGGCCGGTCAGACCCGGGACCAGGAACGCGAAAAGCTGATAGAGCCAGATCGGGCTTGAAACCACGATCCCGAGCATGATCGCCACCTGAAAACGCACGTCCCACGCGCTCGTGATGCTCGGATAGTTGATCGAGGCCTGGTGGTGAGCGGACGCGATCAACAGGATCGGGGCGCGGAGACGATCCCAGACAAACGCCGCCAGGAACCACCCGCCGATCGTGCCCACCAAGACACCTAGGCCAGCGACCACCAAACGTTTGCGAAGTTCGACCAGATGCTGACCGAGGGACATCTTGCCGTCGGGATTAGTCTTCCGCCGAGTGCGGACTGCCACGAGCTACGACTTCGAGGTCGTGCCCGGTTCCGCCGGAGCGACGGGCTCTGGTGTCGGGGCTACGGACGCCACCGGTTCTGCGACCGCGACCGGCGCGGCTTTCGCCGTTCCGGCCGCATCCGGCGTTGCAGAATCGGCCGTCGGCTTGTCTGTCTTCATCTCTTCACGAAAGATCTTCGTCGATTGGCCGATGCTTCGGGCGAGGGCTGGGAGGCGCGTCGCACCGAACAGGAGCAATACCACTGCGAGCACGACCCAGATGCCGGGTCCCTCGAAAAGTCCTCTGAACATGGCGGCGTCCTTTCTGCTCGGAATCGCTAAAAGGAGCCTACCGCCAGACCCTGACCCCTGCCGAAATGGCTCGCGGTGTCGGAGCATTCCTCAGCGGTAGCGTGCCGCGGCCTCCTGCGCCCAGAACTGCACCGCGGCGCGGGCGCTCGGCGGGGCGACCACCGTGGCAACGCCCGGCATGCTCGCGATCAGCCGCTTCAGCCCGTGGTAGTGCGAGACGCGGACTGTGGTCCGGATGCGGCCGTCGTGCTCGCTCGTCGCCGCGCCCTCCGGGATGTAGTCGATGAGCAGCGGCATCGCAGACGGAGCCACTTCGATGGTGACCTCGAGATCCTCGGGGGAAGGTTCGAAGAGCACGTCGGGCAGGCGCACGTCTGAGTCGCTCGCACGATGCTGGATTGGCTCGTCGGTGATGACGGCGTTCGATATCCGGTCGAGCCGGAAGGTGCGCACGGCCTCGCGGAGATGGCACCAGCCTCGCAGATACCAGTCGGCGTCGATCGACTCGATACGGAGCGGATCGACGCGGCGACGCTCGCGCTCCCCCTGCGATCCGCGATAGTCCAGTTCGAGCTGAACCCCGCGCTCGACCGACTCGCGGATAAGCGCGAGAGTCGGCGCCAGCGGATCGGGAGCAATCGTGTCGATGGTTTCCGTGGTCGAAACACCCTCGACGCCGACCTGGCTCGGCTCGGCGGAGGCACCGCGCGACAGCTTGCTCATCAGCGAGGCGATGGCGGCGCGATCCGCGTTTTCGGGCAAAGCTGAGAGGTATTGGAGGCCTGCGATCAGGGCCGCTGCTTCGCGTGCCGAGAAACGCGGCGAGTCGTCGATGGCTATGAGGTTGGTGATGACGATCTCGTCGCGCTCCTCGAAGGCCTCCCAGTTGATATCGAAGAGATCCTCGTGCTGGTAGGCGTCGGTCTCCCCCGGTACCCCGCTTACGGCGATCAACTCGACGGCTTCGCGGATCTGCGCAGCGGTCATCCCGAAGTGCTCGGCTGCCCCGGTCACCGTTGCGCCGTCGTGGTCCATCAGCCACGGCACCAGCGAGAGGAGGAAGGCCAGCTTGTCGCGGGCTTGGAGGGGCTGCGGGCGGTCAGCCATGGTCGCGCGCCGTCCTCTCGAGTCGGGCGACAACTGCGTCGCGCAGATCAGAAGGGCTCAACACCAGCACCTCCGGGCCAAAACCGGCGAGCTCGTCAGCCAGGATGTTGCCGTCCACGTAATGCAACCGGAGGCGGGCCTCGGCGGGGCCGGGTGCTGTTGCCGGGACGTCGGCGAGATGCTCGGTGCCGCGGCGGTTCGTGAGGCGGGTGGCTGCATCCGAATCGCAGACCACCTGCACCTCGGCGACGCCCCGCTCCCAGACCGCGTCGAGTCCGCTGAGCGCGGCAGCCGCGTGGTCGCCGGGACGCGCTGGAGCGGCCTTGCCCGTGACGACCGGGCCGACGATTCGGCGGAGCAGGTAGGTCTTATGAGCGCCCTGGTCGTCGCTGTCGGGCGAGAGCCCCGATGCCACGAACTCTTCCGCTGAGAGATGCCAGCGCCCTTGGTACTGCACAAGGGCAAGCGGGATCACCTCGCGCTCCCGGGCCTCGTCCTCCCCCGGCTTGAGGTAGGCGAAGCGCACAACGAGGTGCTTCTCGAGCGCTGCACTGAGGGGTTCGAATGCGGGGTCGCGCAGGCGCAGCCGCGGTGCGTAGCCGATGATCGGCTCCTCAGCCGTGACGCCCAGCGAGCGCAGCTTGAGCAGGGCACGGCGCGACTCCCCCGACAGCGATCCCTCGCGCCAGACCATCGCGGCGAGGTTGAGGAGTGTGGCCTCGTGGCTCGAGAAGGAGATGTCGTGAGGGAGCTCATATGCGCCGCGCGGGATGCGGTAGCGGAGCGTCTGGTTATTGCCCGCGTCGCCGGGCGAATCGATCGTCTCGAGCGGAACGCCCAGATCACGGATGTCGTCCTTGTCGCGTTCGAACTGGCGCTCCAGGTTGGCGTTATCGCCACCGGGCTTGTATCGCTGGCGGTAGCCCTGCACCGTCGAAAGGATCTCGTTCTTTGTCAGCCCGGACTCGGTCGCTAGAAGCGCCAGCACGAGGCTGAAGAGGCGCTCCTCGACCGGAATGCGGGACGCGCCTGATAGTGGAGCCGCCGAGACGGAGGAAGAGGACACCTTAGGAATCCTAGGGACCGCGAACCTCTATTTGATGCCCAGCACGTCGATCACCATGATCAGAGTTGACTTCGCGTCGACGCCAGTCGGCGCTGAACCGGAAGCGAAGCCCTGCTCCGGCGGAATCACGACGAGCACCTGCGATCCAACCTTGGCTCCGATCAGCGCTGCGACCATCCCCGGAGGCAGCTGGCCGCCCTCAGCGGTCGAGGTGATCGTCAAGTCGACCGCCTGGTCGGCGGTCCAAGACTTCTGGTCCCAGGTGACCGGCTTATCGGTGGAGCTCGTGGGCCAGACCCAGCCGGTGTACTTGAGGTGCACTGTTTGGTTCTTCTTGACCGTCGCGCCGGAACCCGACTTCACGGTCTCGACTCGCAGACCCTGCGGGATCTGCTGCTCTTGGAGCACGATGCCGGGTTGGCCGTCAACGGCGGTGATGACGCTGGGCAGCCCGTCCTGCGGCAACTGGTTCGCACCGTGCGACTTGCCGGGGAAGCGATCGACGACTGAGACCACTATGACGAGCGTGTCGCTGTTGCTGATGCCATTCTGGCTCAGCGAATCGGCGCCGAATCCCGCTTTCGCGGTCGTAACCAGGGTATAGCGCTCACCGGCGGTCGCGCACTGGAGCGAGCGGGTCAGCGAGTATGTGGCCTTGTCGGCGAGTAAAGCGGCGACGCCGACGCGCGGCGTCTTGGATCCGCTTGCGCCGTATCCCGAGCTGCCCAACGACTCACCGGTCTTGCCAGCGAAGACGGTGTACTCGAAGTCCACCTGGTCGCCCGCCTGAATCTTCGCGCCGGTGCCCGCGATGTCCTTCGTGACTTGAGGAGTCTTCGCGATGAGCGGCGTGGGGAATGTTGCCGTCGCGATCGCGGTCGGCTTTCCGCTCACCTTCACAGTCGACGAGGCGTCGCCAGCAGCGTAATAAGGCGTGCAAGCTGCCGAGTCCGCAGACGAGGTCGTGCTGCTCGACGAGCAGCCCACCAGCGCGGTGACGACGACCGCGACGACCGCGGCGGCCGCGAGAGCGGAGAGGAGCGCGGGTGCTTTGCGCACGGGGCCTTCTTTCGGGGATGCGCCGGACGGATCACGACGTACGAACAAGCGACACAACCCTACTGGCTGTTCGCGAGAGCCTAGCTGGGAGCGCGGGGCGAGCCCTCGGGCTCGCGCTCTGGTTCCGGCTCGGTCAGCTCGACCCCGGTGCCAGCGGAAAGTGCGAGCGCCTCGCGCACCACCTTGCGCACCCGCTTGTCGCTTTTAGCTGCGTCGCCGAGGGCGCCCGGCGTCCAGAGTTCCACGTCCTCGTCGCCGTACTCGGTCTTCGAGGCGCGACGGACGGGCTTGGCGAGCACGGTACCGGGGGCGAGCCGCCGGGCGGTAATCAGGAAACCGGTGTGCCCCACCATCCGGTGGTCGGGGCGTACGGCGAGGCCCTCGACATGCCAGCCGCGCACGATCGTCTCGCTGGCATCCGGGTCGGTGAAGTTGCCGGTGTATCGGATCGCCTCGGCCACCCGCGAAAGCTGGGTCACGGTCGCGACGTAGCAGAGCAACACTCCCCCGGCTGTGAGGGCGTCGGATGCCGCATCGAGACACTCCCACGGGGCCAGCATGTCGAGTATCACGCGGTCGACCGTGCCAGGTTCGGTTGTCGACGGCAGCGCCTCGGAAAGATCCCCGATAGTGACGATCCAATTCGGCGGCTCGGCGCCCAGGAACGCGGCGACGTTGGCGCGCGCCACCAGGGCAAACTCCTCGCGACGCTCGTACGAGAGCAGGCGGCCATCGGGGCCGACAGCCCGCAGCAGCCAGAGCGAAAGGGCGCCGGACCCAACGCCAGCCTCGACCACAGTTGCGCCCGGAAATACGTCGGCGAGAGCGCCGATCTGCGCGGCATCCTTCGGGTAGACGATTGCGGCACCCCGCGGCATGGACATCACGAAGTCGCTGAGCAGTGGGCGGAGCGCCAGGTAGGCGTCACCGTTGGTCGCCATGACGACAGTTGCATCCGACTGCCCGATGATCGTGTCGTGCTTCACCACGCCCCGGTGGGTGTGGAACTCACCCCCGGCTTGAAGGGTTACCGTGTTTAGTCGACCACGCGGTCCGGTGAGTTGCACTCGGTCGCCAGCCGCGAACGGGCCTGAATGCCGCGGCGCCGCAGTGGTGTCGCTCATCGGGTTGACGCCCGGGTATGGAGGGCGAACAGCTCATCGAGCGAACGGCCCTCAAGCGACTCCCACCGCGTGTACGCGGGGCTCTCCGGCAGCCGCACGTGGAGCGGCAGCGCCAGGGTGGTGGCCCCGCTCGCGACCGCGGCGGCGACGCCGAACTCGGAGTCCTCGATCGCGATGCAGTCGGTGATCTCAACGTCGAGGGCGATGGCAGCGCGCAGGTAGGCCTCGGGATCCGGCTTGCCATTGGTGACCTCGTCGCCCGCGATCACCACGTCGAACGCGGTGAAGCCGACCGACGCGGCGATCCGATCGGCCATCCGCCTGATCGACATTGTTACGAGGGCGGTGGGTACACCGGACTCGCGCACGGCCGTCAGCATCTCGCGGGAACCGGGGCGCCACGGCACCGTCTCCTCGAGTTGTTCCAGCACGCGCGTCGTCAGCAACTGCACGATCTCTTCGGGCTCCAGATCGACGCCGCGCGACTGCAGAACGCGCGCGGAGTTGGTGAGCGAGGAACCGACGAGCGCGAGGCCGTCTTCCATCGTCCAGTGACCTCCCCAGGCGTGCACGAGCTCGGTCTCGGCCGCGAGCCAGTACGGCTCGGTGTCGACAAGCGTCCCGTCCATATCCCAGAGCACGGCCGCCGGTCGGTCGGTCGGTCGAATGTCGTCGGTCACGTCGCACGAGTCTACGAGGAATGCTGATGGCCCTTGCGCTGATGGCGAACGCCCGCGGGCCGACGCCAACCGGATCGGGGTCCTATCCTGGTGAGGACGCCACGGAAGCACGTTCCGCCGCGTGACGCCGGGACTCCGGCGGAAGGACACACGTGGCGGACAGCAGCACATTCGGTGAAAAATCTCTTCTCGTGGTCGCCTTCGAGGGCTGGAACGATGCGGGCGAAGCGGCAAGCGGTGCCGCCCGGGCGCTCCGTGACCAGCTCGAACTGGTACCGATCTCTGACCTCGAACCCGAGGACTACTTCGACTACCAGTTCAACCGTCCGAGTTCGGTGCTCGACGAAAACGGCGACCGCACCCTCGAGTGGCCGGGCGTGACGCTCTGGGGTCCGCTCGACGGCGGTCCCGGCGTCCACGTGCTTCTGGGGACCGAGCCCTCGCGCGGCTGGAAGACCTTCTCGAAGGAGGTCACCGATGCGCTCTCAGCGGCTGGCATCGACGGGATCGTCTTCCTCGGTGCCATGCTCGCCGACGTCCCGCACACCCGCCCGATCTCGATCTTCGCCACCAGCGAGAACAAGGACGTTCGCGAGCGCTTCGAGCTCGAGAAGAGCACATACGAAGGGCCGGTCGGTATTCTTTCCGTGCTGTCGGAGGCTGCCGAGAAGTCCGAGATCCCGACCCTTTCGATCTGGGCCTCTGTGCCGCACTACGTGCACAACGCGCCCTCCCCCAAGGCCACCCTCGCCCTCATCGAGCGACTGGAAGAGTTCGTGGATGTCGCGGTCAGTCGAGGCTCGCTGGTCGAGGAGTCTGCGGCCTGGGAGACCGGTATTGATGCGCTCGCGAATGACGACGACGACATGGCCGCCTACATCACGCAACTCGAGCAGGCCCGCGACACGGTGGATGCCCCGGAGGCGAGCGGCGATGCGATCGCCGAGGAGTTCGAGCGCTACCTGCGCCGCCGCGAGGGTCGCGCCGGCGAGAACACCTCAGGCAACAGCGGCCCCTAGCCGGTCGCGTGACAGGACGTCTCTGAGGGCCGCTCGGTCTGCCGCTCGGAGCGGGTCAGCAGTCCCGGAGAAAGTCGGCAAGCACACGGCGGCCGAACACCAGGGCCTCAAGCGGGACACGCTCGTCGACGCCGTGGAACATGGCCGGGAAGTTCAGATCCGAAGTGAGTTGGAGGGGCGCGAAGCCGTAGCCCTTGATCCCGAGCTTGGCCAGAGCCTTGTTGTCGGTGCCGCCGCTCATCAGGTACGGCAAAACAGGCGCGCCGGGGTCGTGTTTGTTGAGCGCGGCAACCATTTTCTCAACCAGCGGGCCCTCGAACGGCAGCTCGAGTCCGATGTCGTGGTGCACGACCTCGATCTCGACCTCCGGGCCGATGAGCTCCCGGACGCGCGCGAGTACCTCGTCCTCCTGGCCGGCGAACGGGCGCAGATCGACGAGGGCTTCGGCGCGATCCGGGATCACGTTGTGCTTGTAGCCCGCCGTCAGCACGGTGGGGTTGCTGGTGACGCGGACTGTCGCGCGCAGGAATCCGGCGGCCGTCCCGGTGGCCTCGATCACGGCATCCGGATCGGCATCCGGCGTTCCCATGATCGCCCTCAGCCGGTCGAGCAGATCGATCGTCGTCGGTGTTAGCCGGAGCGGCCACTCCTCCTGCCCGATCGCCGCGACGGCGAGGGCAAGCTTGACGATCGCGTTGTCGCGGATCACGCGCGAGCCGTGCGCAGCCGTACCGTGCGCGACGAGCCGGATCCAGACCAGGGCCTTCTCCCCTGTCTGCAGCAGGTATGCGCGCTTTCCGTCGAGGTCAATCGAATAGCCGCCGACCTCACTGACCGCCTCGCTGGCGCCCGCGAAGATTTCGGGGTGCTCGTCCACCATCCAGTGCGAGCCGTACACGCCGCCATTTTCCTCGTCGGAAAAGAAGGTGACGACGAGATCGCGCGCTGGCTGCTCGCCGCGTTCAAGGAGGTCGCCGAGCGCGGTCAGGATCATCGCATCCATGTCTTTCATGTCGACGGCTCCGCGACCCCAGAGCAAGCCGTCGCGGATCTCGCCGCCGAAGGGATCGACACTCCAGTCCGCGGCAACGGCGGGCACCACATCGAGGTGGCCGTGCAACACCAGTGCCGGACGATCGGGATCGCGACCGGGCACCCGTGCCACGACGCTGGTGCGCCGAGGGGCAGCATCGAAGAGCTGCGGGGTCAGACCGAGGCGCTGGAGTTCGGCCTCGACGTACTGGGCGGCTTCGATCTCGCCCTCCGACTTTCCCCCACCCCAGTTGACTGTCTCGAAACGGATGAGATCGCGCGCGATCCGTGCGGTTGCCTCAAGGGCGGGGGCATCATCCGATTCGGCCATGCCATCCACGCTACCCGGAGGGTGTGTCGTCCGCGTTTCGGGCGGCTCCGGCAGATGGAGGGTCGCCGCGCGCAATCGCGTTGCGACGATAAGAGCGAAGCTGGCGTCCGGGTCGTTCGGGGGGACGCCCCTCCGTGGTAGTGTCAGGTCCCGGTCGTCCTCGTGGCGATCGATCTCGCGCGGGTGGCGGAAATGGCAGACGCGCTAGCTTGAGGTGCTAGTGCCCGTAAGGGCGTAGGGGTTCAAGTCCCCTTTCGCGCACGAGATGCGACAGCCCCGGATCTTCACGGTCCGGGGCTGTTTTCGTTCCTTGGCGGTATCGTCTCTGGCCGCGATCAGGTCTCGACTCCCCGCGACGTCCTTTGGGCGCAAGGAGGTCGTCGGCGCCTTCTTTGCCGGCTTCAGGTAGTCACCGTTTCTTGGTTCTGTTTCTCACCGTCCGCAGCGCTCAGCGGCAGACCAGATCGATCGGCGGCCCGCCGCGCCTACATCCTCGTGCCGACCGACGACGCGGGCGTTGGCGTGCTGCTGCGGCAGGCCGACGCGACCCCGCGATCCCGAGCCCAGTGCTCGTGGTGCCAGGACGCCACTCTGCCCAACCGGTCGGCACGCTTGTCTGCGAGAACTTCGATTGCTCAGCTAATGTGCGCAGATTACCTCCGATGGCCTACTCAGACTTCGAAGTGGAGGCTGCGGGAGTGCACCGTATCGCGGCGGTGCAGCTGCACGCAGGGTCCTTCGCCGACGTGGTGATCAAGGACAGCGAGCGGGCCGAGCGTCCCTCCTCCAAGCCTCATCACCGACACGCGGATGCTCGCTCCCCGTTCACCACGAATCCGGACGGCTTCCTACGCGATATTGAGGTGTATTTGGCGCGCCGCATCTCGCTGGTCGAGTTCGCGAAGGTCCGCCCCGATCCGGTGGCCTTCGTGCGCGAACTGGGGCCACTGCTTCCCCGGCTAGCTGTGCTCTGCTCATCGGGCTGCGCGTAGCATCGGGGGATGCCTTCCCCCATGATGCCCAGGCTCGCCGGTGTCGTGACGACTTGGAACGACGATCGTGGCTTCGGATTTATCAAGCCAGACGACGGCGGGCACGATATTTTCATGCATTTCACTGCAGTCCCCCGAGGCGCTGCGCGGCCGTACCAGGGTCAGCACCTCACCTTCGAGTTGGCAAC
The DNA here is from genome assembly GCA_043742905.1 of Microbacteriaceae bacterium. Classification (GTDB taxonomy): domain Bacteria; phylum Actinomycetota; class Actinomycetes; order Actinomycetales; family Microbacteriaceae; genus Lysinimonas. The sequence goes on from JAYTXO010000305.1 coordinate 14,197, forward strand.
AGACGACAAGGGCAAGACCCGCGCCGTGCACGCCGAGCCCGAGATTGACACCGAGCGAGCGGCACCGGTCACGCGTCCGACCTCTGCCGTGGTCGGCATCTCCTCGATCCTCGCTTTCATTACGATCTACCTGGTCGCGGGATGGCGCTGGGGCATGCCGCTCAGCGTCGGGGGACTCTACATCGCACTGAGCATCCTGGCCTTCGCGATGTATACGGCCGACAAGCGTGCCGCACAGAAGGGCCGCTGGCGCACCCCTGAGAGCACGCTTCTGCTGATCGGGCTGATCGGCGGCTGGCCGGGCGCGATCGTCGCGCAGCAGCTGCTGCGTCACAAGACTAAGAAGCTGAGTTTCCGTACCAAGTTTTCAGTGAGCGTGATCGTCAATGTCGTCGTCTTCGTGCTGCTCGTCTGGTATTTCAACGGGCACCCGATCCCGGACTTCCGCTTGATCTAAGTCGGCCGCTTCGTGCCGATCACAACGGTGGTTTCGTCACCGTCGTCGTCTCCCTCGGTGACGATCCGCGCGCTGAGGCCCGCCTCTTCCA
>JAYTXO010000306.1:0-1633 GCA_043742905.1 Microbacteriaceae bacterium
CGGGTATCGAGGCTGAGGTCACCGTGAACGAGCAGCGCGCGCTCGGTCGGACCGGCATCCTTCACTCGCAATCGAATGCGGGCAAGTAATTCGTCGAACCGGAAGGGTTTCGACATGTAATCGTTTGCACCGCCCTCGAGGCCGGCGACGGTATCTGTGCCCGAATCGCGTGCGGTGAGGATGATAACCGGAATGATCGAGCCCGACGAGCGCAACCGGCGCAGCACCTCGAAGCCGTCAAGGCCGGGTAAACCGATGTCGAGCACGAGGAGGTCGAACGATCCGGTCGAGGCGAAGTCGAGCGCATCACCCCCGTTGGCCACGACCCAAGAGCTGTATCCCGCAGCTCGCAGGCCTTTCTCGATGAACGAGGAAATGCGCTCTTCATCTTCGGCGATGAGAATTCCGCTCATACGTGGTGTTCCGATTCGTCGTCGGCCCGGGCGGGACCGAGGGGGAGCGTGAGCGTGAAGGTCGATCCGATGGCCGGAGCACTTTCGAGGCGCACCTCACCGCGATGGGCGTGGACGATGGTCGTGACAATGGCGAGTCCGAGCCCCGAGCCGCTCTCGCCGCGCCCTTCTTCTTCGCGCCGAAATCTTTCGAAGATGAGCTCGTGCGCCTCCGGTGCGATCCCCGGGCCGAAATCGGTAACCCAGAGCTCGAGGCATTCGTCGCCGAGATACTCAATGACGCGACTCCCGATCTCAATCGGCAGCCCTGGCGTTCCGTGGCGGTTGGCGTTGGCGGCAAGCTGCAACCAGGCCTGGGTGATGCGGCCGGGATCGAGGTCGGCCACCGCATCCGCTGTCTCCACCAATCTCCAGTCCCGCCCAGGGATCGCTGAGAGCTTGCGAAAGACCGTCTCGGTGAGGCCGCGTATGTCAGTCGGCTCGATCGTCACGCCGGAGTGACGCTGCACAGAGGCGAGCAGCGAGATATCAGCGACGAGCCTGTTCATACGATCGAGTTCGTCGATTGCGAGGGCACGGATCTGTGCCACCTGCTGCGGGTCTTCGACATCCAGCAGCTCGAGTTGACCACGCACGATCGTGATTGGCGTCTTCAGTTCGTGACCCACATCATCGAGGAGTCGGCGTTGGCCCTCGAGTGATGTCTGCAGGCGGTCGAGCATCTCGTTGACCGTGACCGTGAGTTCCGATACATCGTCGCCTCCCGCTACGGGGATGCGCTCGAGAAGGTCAGATCCCGTGATGCGTCGGGCGGTGTCGCGCAGCACCCGCAACGGCCGAAGCAGCCGCCCGGCAACAAACCAGCCGACCATCGCAACAGCCAGGAGCGCGGCTGCGGCCACCAGCAGGAAAGTGTGAAAGGCCTGCGCGATTGGCCAGAGCTCGGCGTCGATGCTGTACGCGGCGACGTAAACCCCGGTGGCGCTGTCGCCGCCAGCCCGCACCGGCACCGCGAGGTAGCGGAGGGCGCCGCGAGACCCGACATCCGTGCCGAGCACGACACCGCCCGCGCGCGTCTCGCGATTGACCCGCGAAATGAGAGCCCTGTCTTTTTCGAGGGAGACTCCCACCAGGCTGCCGGGCACGACCGCGGATTTGCCGTCGATGATTCCGAGAATGCCCTCGTTGGTATCGGGGGTGATCTGCTGGATAGCGGCGGT
>JAYTXO010000307.1:0-4364 GCA_043742905.1 Microbacteriaceae bacterium
TGCCGCAGTAGTCCGACATCCGATCAATGTATGCCCCGCCCGATACATACGGCTTGGTGGCGACGATGCCGCCGTCGGCATACTGCGACATGCCGATGACGTTCGCGGGCATCACCCACGGGGTGCCGTCGACGAACATGTCGATGAACCAGTCGTTGAGCGCGATCGGGTCGTAGCCGTGCTGCAGCGCCCAGTTGCCCAGCACCATCAGTCGCTGGATGTGGTGCGCCCAGCCATACCGCCGCATCCCGTCGATCGTTTCCCGCAAACACGAAGCCGAAACCGACGACGCATCCAGCGACCGAAAGGATGCCGGCAGCGACTCGTGCGCATTCAGCGCGTTGTGCGCCGTGGGGTACTGCTCGCCGAGATACCAGTAGAGGTGCCACACGTAGTCGCGCCAGCCCGCGATCTGGCGCACGAACCCTTCGACGCTGGCCAGCGGCGCACGTCCGGCGGTGTACTCGGCAGCCACCCGCTCGACGACGCCCACCGGATCGAGCAGCCCCAGGTTCAGCGGGACGCTCAGCAGCGAGTGTGCCATCGTCCAATCCCCGGAGAGGATGGCATCCTCGAACGGACCGAAGTCGTTTAGGCGCGAGCCGATGAAGTCGGTCAGCGCCTGCTCGGCCTCGCCCGCCGTGACGGCGAACCGCCGCGGGGAGTCGTCGCCGACCAACTGCACGTGCCCCTCCGCCTGCCACCGATCGAGGTCGCGCCGCACCTCCGCATCGATGTCGTCTTCGACCGGCCACCACGGATCTGGCAGCCCCAGACTTACCGCATTCTTCGGCGGAGACTGGCGGTTGTCGTGATCGAAGTTCCACTTGCCGCCCGCGGGATCGGTGCTGCCCTGGCCGCCATCCATCAGCAGCCCGGTGCGCTCCCGCACGTGCCGGTAGAAATCCTCGAGCAGAAGCCGTTTGCCTTTTCGCGAGTCGGCCCACTGCCGGAACTCATCTTCTGCCGTGACAAACCCCCGACTGGGCAACACATGGATGCCGTGCCGCCTCACAAAGTGCCGCGCCTCCCAAGAGGTAGGGTCGACAACTTCAAGCGCCTGCTGGTCGAGCCCGTCGAGACCTTCCTCATAGCTCTCAACTCGCAGGTAAGTCCCTCGTTCCCCCAGCTCCGCCCCCCGATGCCGCATCGCCGACAGCAGCAGGTGCGCCTTGGCCCGGTGCATCGGCCGCCGCCCGAACTCGGATCGCGCCTCCACGATCATCATCGGTCCCCCGTCGTCGAACAGCGGCCCGAGCTGCCCGGCGAAGACCAATCGGGTGCGGGGTGAGTCGGAAGTCATCTTCTTAAGCTAACTCGTGCGTGTGACCCAGATTGAGCTCGTTGAAATCAGGAAGGGAATCTGAAGGTGTAGCGAGCGTAAACCCTCGGCATTCGCGCAGTTCCGAATACGGACCTCGCCCGCCCCGGCCTAGATCGGTTCAGGATTTTCCTGTGGATGCCCTCCGCGACACCGCTCGCGATATTGGTGTGGGGGTGTCCCAGCTCATGTATTTGGGGCCGAAGCGTCAACCATCGCGGAGACATTGACGACTGTGTTCACCGGGTCCTGAGCTCCCGTCATTCTGGGACCACTCGGACGGAGACAGACCAATGGGCAAAGCGGATGTCCGCGTCGACTACGACGTCGTTTCAGAAATCGCGCGGCAGATCCGGTCTGAAGCCCGCAGCATCAGTACCACCAAGCTTCAATCTCCCGACGAGCGCGAAGTGGGTCACGTTCGGCTTGCCGACGCCCTCACTCACTTCGCGGCGAAGTGGACTGCGGGGGTTGAGCACACACAAGACGGCACAGAGCACTTGGCTGCCAACATCCAGTCGTCCTGAGAGACCTATCGAGATGTGGATGGTCAGGTGGCTGGGGCGGCACCGTCGCCTTCAAACGGGGCTCGGCCGAAGTGAGCGAGCTGGGATCAACTCAGTCCGTCATAGCCTTGGTCCCGGGCGACCCAGCGCAGCTCCACGACCGAGCCGGCAACTGGCGAGAGCGCGGGCGCAGCTACGGGGCGATCCATGATGTCCTCGCTACTCTCGATATCTCGTCGGTCTGGACCGGGCTCGCTGCAACTGCAGCCCAATCCGGAATCGACACCGCAGCCAAAGCCTGGGCGCATGCCGCTACGGCGCACAAGAAGGCGGCCGACGAACTAGACGCCTATGCGGCGATCCTGCACGAGGCGCAAGACGACGTGCCACGTGCCATGGCGGCCTATGCTCGGGGGCAAGACGCCACGACACACGCGCGTTCGCTTTATGTAGACCGAGTGAAGATGCAGCTCGGCAGGCTGTCGGTATTAGCCGCCCCGTCGGAGTGGACCGCCGAGCAGTTCATCGATCCCGGAGCCACCTACAAACCGCACGCGCACGAGATTCTCGACAACGCGGTCGCCTCAGTGCAGTCCGGCGGTGATATGGCTGCGATGGCGCTGGGAGAGTTCCGTGCCGGCCGTCACCACGCCCCAGGCGAGTAGTCCTTCAGGAACACCCCGAACACGTCTTCCCCGCTCTCCCCACGCACTACGGGGTCGTACACGCGAGCTGCACCGTCCACGAGGTCGAGCGGCGCATGGAACCCTTCCGCGGCCAGCCGCACCTTTGTGGGGTGCGGGCGCTCGTCGGTGATCCAGCCGGTGTCGACGCTGGTCATGAGGATGCCGTCGGTTTCGAACATTTCTTGTGCGCTGGTGCGGGTGAGCATGTTGACGGCGGCTTTGGCCATGTTGGTGTGGGGGTGTCCGGGGCCTTTGTATTCGCGGCCGAAGACGCCCTCCATCGCGGAGACGTTCACGATGAACTTGCGGCGCGCGGGGGAGGCCGCCAGGGCCGGACGCAGGCGCGAGATCAGGATGAACGGGGCCGTCGTGTTGGCCAGCTGCACCTCAAGCATCTCGAGCGGGTCCACCTGCTGCACGTGCTGCGTCCACGAGTTCTCATCGTGCAGGTCGGGCAGCAGTCCTCCGGCGTCGATCGCGGTGCCGGCCGCCAGGCGTTCCAGCGACGACGAGCCGGGCGCCATCGCCTGCTCGGTCAACTCGTCGGCCCGCGAGGCAGCGGCGGCGAGGATCGGGTGGGCGGCAACCGAACGCTCCAACGCGAGCGGGTGGGCGTCGTTCGTGTGCCCGAAGGTGACCAACTCCGGGAGGGGGCCGTCGGGCAGCGGGGCGAGTTCGGCATCCACCAGCGGTTGGTAGGCACCGGGGGAGCGGCGCACGGTCTGGGTGGCGTTGTTGATCAGGATGTCGAGGGGGCCGGCCTCGGTCACCGACTCGGCCAGCGCGATCACCTGTGCCGGGTCGCGCAGGTCGATGCCTACGATGCGGAGGCGGTAGATCCAGTCGGCGGAGTCGGGCAGGCTCGTGAAGCGGCGCACGGCGTCGCGGGGAAAGCGCGTCGTGATGGTGGTGTGGGCGCCGTCCCGCAGCAGTCGCAGCGCGATGTACATGCCGATCTTGGCGCGGCCGCCGGTGAGCAGGGCGCGCTTGCCGCTGAGGTCGGTGCAGGCGTTCCGTTTGGCGTGGTTGATCGCGGCGCAGCGAGAGCAGAGCTGGTGGTAAAACGCGTCGACCACCGTGTACGACTGCTTGCAGATGTAGCAGGGGCGCGCTTTGCGAAGGATGCCGACGGTGGGCGTGGTCGCGCGACTCTCGATCGGGATGCCGCGGGTCTCGTCATCGATTCGGTCGGGCGCGCCGGTCGCGGTGGCGGCGACAACTGCTTGGTCGGCGGCGGCGTCCACCGCGCGAGCCTCCAGCCGGCGGGCGACTTTCACCGCCTTGAACATCTTCGCGGTGGCCTGGCGGACGGTGACGAAGTCGGGGTCAGACTCGTCAATCTCGGTCAGTTGCTCGAGAACGCGGAGAGTGGTGGCGAGGTCTGCGGGGTCGAGTCTGGCCGCAGCGGGCGACGGCGGATCGGACTCGGAGAGCACACGAGATTGTACGTCGCGCGTGTCGCGGGCTGACACCGCGGTGACCCTCGTCCGGATCCGCGAGGGGTCGCGGAGGGGTGCTTACGAGCCCCCACAACCCCCATTTGCGACCCTCGGCGGAGCGCCGGCGGAGTGTCGGCAGACCCTACGTCACATGACGCACGATTGCGCCGCGTGACGCCGTGCAACCTCCTGTGACGCACCCCGCTCGACGCCCTGGCATCCGCCAAGTACCGTCGCCCGCATGACCATCACCGACACCATCGCCCCGACCGTCACCGCCGCCGTCACCGCCGCCTCCGTCACGTCCGAGGAGCGGGCCGCGCGCCTGCTTGAGGCACGCACAGCGTGGAACACTCGCATCGCCGCCGACGCCACCAACGCCCAGCTCACCTACAAAGTCACCGGCGAGGGG
>JAYTXO010000308.1:0-4528 GCA_043742905.1 Microbacteriaceae bacterium
GGCTTCAGGGTTGCCATGGCGCCGTTGAAGAAGAACGTCGCGTTGTTGTCGTCCGGGCTCCCCGCGAACAGCTCGACGTTGAACGGGCCCGTCTTGCCGGTCTTCTTACCGTCGGCGTCGAGGATGCCCAGGCCCATGAGCAACGAGTTGGCCTGGAAGGTTCCGACCTTGAAGTTGTCGAAGGACACATAGTAGTCGACGTTCTTGTCGCCCGTCAGCAGCCGGTCGTATGAGATCACCTTGATGCCGGCCTTTGCGGCGGCGTCGAGCTGGTCGCTGAGCGACCCCCCGTCAATCGAGGCGATGATCAGCACCTTGGCGCCTTTGGTGATCATCGTGTTGATCTGCTGCACTTGCGTTGGGATGTCGTTGTTCGCGTACTCGAGGTCGACTTTGTAGCCGTCCCCCTCGAGAGCCTTTTGCACGGCGTTGCCGTCGGCGATCCACCGGGCTGACACCTTTGTCGGCATCGCGACGCCGACGAGGGCGCCTTTGTTGTCGGTGCTTCCGGACGCGCTGGTGCTTGCGCGGCCGCCTCCCGAGCATGCCGCCAGAGTGACGGCGACGCCGAGCGCGACTGCGCCCAGCGCGATTCTCTTGAACTTCACTGTGATTCCTTTCGAGCGATGAGGCGGTTCGTGAGCCCGATGCACACGAATCCGACAGAGCTCGGAACTGCCACCCGACGCGCTCGTCGAGATGCCGCGGGGGTCGGGCGCGTGCCTCGGCCTCGAGGCTGCCATCCCGTCATTTCGACCCCTTCGTCGTCTCGCAGCGCTGGCGTCGGTACAAATTGTGACCGGTCCCAGAACGAATGCGACCATATGCCGGATGACGTGCGCCGTCAAGTGACCCGCCGAAAACGACGGTCGACTCGTGATGAGTCAGGTCGTGATCAGCGGCGCGGCGGGGCCGCGGTGCTGGACCGGATGATGAGTTCCGGAGTCTCGGCGATCCTCGGCTCTGGGGGGCTTGTCCCCTCGAGGTCTGCCAGCAGGATGTCGATCGCCTGCGTGCCCAGCTGCGCGAAATCCTGGCGCACCGTTGTGAGCGGCGGGATGAAATGCTTCGCCTCGGGGATGTCGTCGAAGCCGACCACGCTCAGGTCGCCGGGCACCGACAGCCCGAGGTCGTGCGCCGCGTGGATGACACCGAGCGCCATCTGGTCGTTGGAGGCGAAGACCGCGGTGAACTCGCGGTGGCCGAGCAGCTTCATCCCGAGCACGTACCCCAAGTCGACGGTCCAGTCGCCGAGAACGGGGGCCTCGGTCGGCATGTCGTTCGCGGACATCTCGGCCAAGAAGCCGCGCATCCGCTCCTCAGCCTCGTTCCAGTCCTGCGGGCCGGCGATGTGCAGGATGCGGCTGTGACCGAGCTCGATGAGGTGGCGGGTCGCGGCCCGCGCGCCCGCCACCTGGTCGAAGGCCACGACGCGTTCGTTCGGTCCCTCTCGCCACTGCAGGCTCACAAACGGAACCCCGACCGCAACCCGCTTGAGCGCCTCGTGCGCGCGCTGCTGCGGAGCGATCACCACGACACCGTCGACGCCTTGCGCCGAGAACGCGTCGAGTGCAGCAGCAATGTTCTCGTCGTCGCCCTGCGCCAGTGTCGCAGAGCTGATCGTGTATCCGCGTGCCCTCGCGGCGTCGTCTACGGCGCCCGCAGCGCTGAACGGACCGTACTGCGATCGTGAGGAGACAAGCAGCCCAATCGTCTTCGACCGCGAGGTCGCAAGTGCCCGAGCCGCGCTGTTCGGGCGCCAGCCGACCTCCTCGATGACCTGCCTCACGTGGGCCTCGGTCGAGGGTTTGATGTTCGGCTGCCGGTTGAGCACGCGGGAGACTGTCTGTCGCGAGACACCGGCGATGCGCGCGACATCACGGATCGATAGGGCCTTCGCGCCCTCGCCGTTGCCTGTCATTGTCGCTCCGATACCGGCGCGCGTGACCAGTCACGCGCGTACTCTGAATCGGATCATATTGCCCGACGAAGCACGCGCACGCGACGTGGAGGACTTCGTGACCACATATTCCCCGCGGAGTATGTACGGTGCCCGGGTGACCCGCGCGAATCTAGCGAGGGGGGCGCACTGGGCCCGTCGAAGCGCGGAACACGACCCGTGCGGGCGACGCGACGGCCATCTCGTACTCTCCAGGCGAGATCCGGTTGAGCAGCCGAGAGAGGGCAGCGGCGCCCTGCGCGACGGTGTCGAGGTGGATCGTGGTGAGCGGCGGGTTGTAAAACGCGGCCTCGGGGATGTCGTCGACGCCCGACACCGAGACGTCCTCGGGCACGCGGAGCCCACGCTGGTCCAGGGCAAGCAACGCGCCAAGCGCCATCTGGTCGTTCGCTGAGATGATGGCAGTCACATCCGACGGCAGTGTCTCAACCGCCGCGAAACCGGCGGCTGCTGACCAGTCGCCGAAAAACGATCCCGCAGACTCCAGCCCTCGCCGGGCCAGCGCGGCCCGATAGTCACGCATCCGGTTCTGCCCCGCCAACCAGTTATCCGGCCCCCCCAGGTGGAAGAACCGGCGATGGCCGTGCCGGTAGAGGCGATCGATCACGTCGTCGATCGCGGCCGAGAGCGTCGGACCGCCCATGCCGTCCTCGTCGCTCGAGAGGTAGACGGGCACGCGGAACACGGTCCGGTTGAATGCTGCGGTCATCTCGTCGGAGGAGGCAAGCACGATGACGCCGGCCAGGTCTTGTTGGTTGACCATCTCGAGACTCTTGGCGATCCCGTCCTCGTCTGCGGCGTCGAGGGTCACGATGTCGAGCACGTAGCCCGCGCGTCTGGCCGCCGCTGCGGCGCCCTGCACGATGCGGCTCGGACCAACCTGATCGATCTCGTGAGTGAGGGCACCGATCCGGTGAGAGCGGCCCGTGATGAGGGATCTCGCCGAGAGATTCGGGCGGTAGTCAAGCGTCGAGATCGCCCGCTCAACGCGTCCGCGGGTCTCGGGTCGGATGCCGGGGAAGCCCTGGAGATGTCGGCTGACGGTCTGGTGGGAGACTCCCGCCAGCTCGGCGACGTCGTAGATCGTTGCTGACCGGCGGCGCATCGGCAAGGGGTCGACGGGAGGTACTACGGTCTCGTCTCCAGCGCTCGTCATGTCATCATCCTGGCGCGACCCTACTGGTCACGGAGTCGCGGGCGCCTGAGGGTCACCAAACAGAGCTCATGCGAATTGGCCCTTGTGCCGTGCCGTTCGCGACGGCTATGGTCTAAAAAACCAGGCAATGTTACCGATAACATTGTTTTTGTTATCGACAACATCTGGAGTGATTGGTCGCTGATGACTGCATCCCCGCGCTTCTCTGGCGTGCTGTTCGGCGCCGCGTATTACGCGGAGTACGCGGCGAGTGACCGCCTCGACCTCGACCTCGATCTGATGCAGCAGGCAGGCTTCACCGTGATCCGGGTCGGCGAATCGGTGTGGTCGACGTGGGAGCCGCGCGACGGCGAGTTCAACCTCGACTGGCTTCAACCCGTGCTCGACGGCGCTCACCGCCGGGGCATCGGCGTCATCCTCGGCACTCCCACCTACGCGGTGCCGCCATGGCTGCAAGTACTCCACCCCGAGATCGCGGCCGAGACCTCGACGGGCGTTCCGGCCGGATGGGGCGCCCGCCAAGAGATGGACCAGAGCCATCCCGTTTACCGCTTCTACGCGGAACGGATCGCTCGCAAAGTCGTCGAGCGTTATTCGCAACATCCCGCGATCATCGGCTATCAGGTCGACAACGAACCGGGGATGCGGCTTCCCCACAATGATGAGACCTTCGCGCGCTTCGTCGAGTGGCTTCAGACGAAGTACGGCACGGTCGAGGAACTCAACCGCCAGTGGGGTCTCGTCTACTGGTCCCACCTGATTTCGGACTGGTCGGAGTTATGGCGACCTGACGGCAACGCCCAACCGCAGTACCAGCTCGAATGGCGGCGCTTCCAGACCACCCTTGCCACCGAGTTGATCGCGTGGCAGGCAGACGTGGTGCGCGAATACGCCCGCGGCGATCAGTTCGTCACCACGTGTATCTCCTACGCACGCCCGCAGGTCTCCGATGACGAGCTCGTGCAGAGTTTGGATGTGGTCGCGGGCAACCCGTACTACAAGATGCAGCAGGGGCTGGATGCCTCCTCCGACATCTCGCAGCGCGACCGCTGGTGGAGCAGCAGCGTGTGGGCACTCTTCCAGTGGGGGGATCGCGCGTACTCGAGTGCCGAATCCCAGTACCTCGTGACCGAAACTGACGCCCAGACGATCGGCCACGCCTGGCAAAATCACCCGCCCTTCCCCGGGCAGCTTCGTCAGGCCGCCTTCGCCCTGCTTGCCCGCGGCGGCCGGATGATCGAGTACTGGCATTGGCACACGCTGCACTTCGGCGCTGAGACCTACTGGGGCGGAGTGATCCCGCACAGCGGAGCACCCGGCCGAATCTACGGCGAGGTCTCACAGCTTGGTTCGGAGCTGCGCGCGATCGGCTCCTCCCTCGACGACTTCGCTCCGCATGCCGACGTGCTACT
>JAYTXO010000309.1:0-5899 GCA_043742905.1 Microbacteriaceae bacterium
GCGGCGAAATCGAGGAACTCGCGCGCCTCGCCAGGTTCCATGCCCAGCTCCAACTGCCGTCGCACGTGATCCAGCGCCTCCAGAGCCAGCGTCCGGCGAGCATCACCGTGAAGCTCAGCACCGCCGTCGATGTCGATCATCCGGCCCGAGAACAACTCGTCGAAAACATCTCGGCGCGTACTCAACACCTGAATCGGCTCGGCGTCCTTGGTGGACAGGCTTCCCTCATGCTCACGATGCCATGCCTGGTCGGCGCCGGTGACATAAGCGACATCGCTGACGGCGGCCATACGGAGCCACATCTCCATGTCGTGGGCGTGCGCCAGATCACTCTGCCCCCCCACACGATCCACGACGCTCGACCGCATGACCGCCTCCGGAGCCGTGATCGTGTTGGTGCCATCGCGACAACGGGTCGCGAGCCAGGTTCGACCGTCCCAAACGGTCCATGACCGTACCGTCTGGCGAGAGGGAGGAAGGATATCGCCGGTGAAGTGGATCGGGAACCCGTACACGAGGCCGACACGTGGAAGCTGCTGCAAGACCGCGACAGAGCGGCGAAGGGACCCCGGGGTGAGCAGATCGTCGGCATCGAGACGAACAATGTACTCGCCGTGTACTGCTGCCAACCCCGTGTTGAAGGTCTTCACCGCGCCGCAGTTGATGCTGTTCACCAGCACTCGAACTCTGTGATCCCCCTCGGCCAAGCTTCGGGCAACCGCCACGCTCTCGTCGGTCGACGCATCGTCGACGACGATAACCTCGACCTCCACGCCATCCTGAGACAGAACGCTGTCCACGGCCTCACGCAGATACCGAGCGTAGTTGTAGCAGGGGATCACCACGCTCACCGTGGCTCCTGATCGGATTGGTCGAGGCGCGAACCGCACGGCCGCCACCCGCTCGTACTTTTTAATCTCTCGCCCTTCGCTACCCACCTCGATTTCCGACCGCGCAGCTTTCTTGCTCGTCCCTGCGGTCATAGTCAGGCGAGTGCTCCGCACGCAAGCACCGCGTCGAGACGACCGGCCGGGAGCTCAAAAAATGTGCTCTTGGCCAGCATATGGGAGCGAGCCGCGTAGGACGAGCTAGACGAGCGGAGGGCGTCGGCCACCGTGCCGAAATCGCGGATCGTCGTTTCGGATGAGAGCAGCGCGATGCTCCCCCTCGCGAAACGTGAGTTCACACGGGAGAGCAACGCGTGTTCGTCGGCGGCCGGCTCAGGCTGCCGGCGGCTGGCATCGTGCGCCAGTAATTCGTTATCTATCTTTTGGAATGAGGCACGGCAGGAACTGGGCGTCCGAGAGCTGATCTGGTCCTTTCCGATGATGAGCGTGAGCAGCTTGTTCGCTGGGCCCGGCGTCGGACGTCGTCGTCGCAGGCTCTGGCATTGTGTTCGCGGATTGTGTTGGAGAGCGCGGCCGGGGACGCGAACACTGTGGTGGCTGAGCGACTCGGGGTCAGCCGTCCCACGGTCGGCAAGTGGCGGTCACGGTTTCTGGAGCATCGCCTCGATGGTCTAGTGGATGATCCGCGGCCGGGTCGACCCGCGACGGTGACCGCGGAGCAGGTCGAGGACGTCGTGGTGGCGACGTTGGAATCCACGCGGGGGAATGCGACGCATTGGTCGAGGGCGAAGATGACCGACCGCACCGGCCTGTCCAGGTCGACGATGGGGCAGATCTGGAAGGCGTTCTGCCTCGAAGGTCTACGACATCGTCGGCCTCTACCTGAACCCACCCGAGTCCGCGGTCGTGCTCAGCGTGGACGAGAAGTCCCAGGTGCAGGCGCTGTCGCGTTCGCAGCCGGCGTTCCCGATGATGCCGGGCATGCCCGAAAAGCGCACTCACGACTACTTCCGGCACGGCAAGACGAACCTGTTCGAGGCGATGAACGTGCAGGACGGCACGATGATCGCGTCCACCCACCGTCGGCACCGCGCCACGGAGTTCAAGAAGTTCCTGGCCAAGATTGACCAAACCGCGCCCGACCACCTCGACGTGCACGTAATCTGCGACAACTACGGCACCCACAAACACCCGACCGTGGAGAGATGGCTGCAGAACCCCCGGTTCCACATGCACTTCACATCCGCCTACTTGTCCTGGATTAACCAAGACGAGCGACTCTTCGCCGAAGTCACCCGTGACCTCCTCCAACGCTCCGACCATCGCGGCGTCCAGGCGCTGGAGAAGGACCTCCGCGACTGGGTCAACGCATGAAACGAGAACCCGAAGCCCTTCATCTGGACCAAGACCGCCGACCAGATTCTCGAGACCCTCGGCGACCATCGCACATCATGGACCTTCTATTTGGCAGCGTCCGTCACCAACCGGCTCAATATGCCCCAGTGGGCTTGAGAATGACGCCGAAAGTCCGCATGATGATGCGCGCGTCACCCATCAGCGACCAGTTCTCGACGTAGTGAAGGTCGAGGCGGACGCTCTCGTCCCAACTCAGGTCCGACCGTCCGCCGACCTGCCAAGCACCCGTCAGACCGGGTTTGATGTACAGACGACGGTAAGCGCGATCGTCGTACTGTGCGACCTCGGTCGCGAGGGGTGGACGCGGGCCGACGATGCTCATGTCGCCCACGAAAATATTCCACAGTTGCGGGAGCTCGTCGAGTGAGTAGCGCCGGAGGATCGCGCCGATCCGAGTCACGCGCGGGTCGACGCGGAGCTTGAAGAGCACGCCATTGCCCTCGCTTTGCGCGGCGAGGTCAGCAAGGTCGGCCTCGGCGGTCGTCACCATCGAACGGAACTTGACCATCGTGAAAGTCGTTCCATCGACGCCGACTCGCTCCTGGCGGAAGAACACCGGCCCTGCATCTTCACGGCGGACCAGGAGTGCGATCACGGCGAAGACTGGGGCGAGCACGAGGAGTGCGAAACCGGACAAGAGGGCGTCCATCGTCCGCTTCAAGTGGTGTTTACCCCCGGAGAAGACCGGGGAGGCGACGTGGGTCATCGGAAGGCCGTGAGCGGTGTCGAAACGCATCCGCGATCCGTCGACCGAATCGAGGCACCAGGCCAGGATCAGTTCGGCCGGGCTCGACTCGAGACGCCACGAGAGTGCGCGAATGAACTCACCTCCGTCGCCCGGGTGTCCGGCGAGGATAACCACATCCGCGTTGGCGATCGAGATCGCGTCGGAGACCGCTTCGATGCCGTCGAACGCCGGGAACCCTGTCGAGGTCGTCCCGTCACTACCGGCAAGCCCGTCCGAGAAGACCACACCGGCCACGACGTACTTCGGCGCTGCCGCGCGGCCGAATTGTTCGGCGACGAACTCGATGTCAGGCCCAGAGCCGACGATCAGGGCTCGCGGCAGGCTGAGCCCGACTGCGCGATCGGCATCCAGGCGACGCTGCCAGTACAGGCGCCCCACGACCAGGAGCAGGAGGCCGCTCGGCAGCCCCGCGACGAGGTACGACCGGAGACCATCGATCGGCAGAAAGCTGTTGGCGACCGACAGCACTCCGAAGGCGGCGAGAGTCGCGACGGCGACCCGGCCGAGTTCGGGGCCGTGGCCGATGGTGCGATACTCGGGCGTCCGTCGGACGTGCAGGGCGAGGAACCAGACCAGCGCGAACATCGCCGCGATCGCGATCCGCGATCGGCTCGGTGGGTTCGAGTCGAGGTGGGTCAACATGCCGAACTCGATCGAGACAGCGACGGCGACGAACACCACGAAAAGGTCGGTGAGCCGGCGAGCACTCACCTGGAACCGTGCCCAGGATGCCGGAGCCAGTTTGCGCACCGGGTGGACGCCATTCACCCGCTCGGTGGCGTGCGGTGCCGGGATCAGGTCGAGGGCATGGACGCGCGTTGGCCGCGGGCGGGTTCGGATGGCGCCGCTCACTTTGACACACCTGGGAGACGGTATGACACGAGCATTTGTCGCGAAAGGACGAAAAACAGGGGCTTCACGCGTCGGGAGTACGCGAGAAGCACGTCGGGGGACGTGTTCATGGGTGGGTGCCTGAGGGGGACGATTGCGTGAAGCCAGCTGAGAAGACTCGGGGGAAGCTACTGGCACTTCGGTCGGGACTTCCGAAGCTCCTTCATATTATCGGGCATCGGGATACAGGTCAACAGGGGCTGGACCCGCTACCGCTGGGACACCAGACCACCATGACGAGCATGACCTATCAGCGCGACCTCTAAGCCAGGAGACATGGGAGGCGACCAGTTCCGGTCGCCCGCCGAAGTCGTCCTGCCTGGACTGTTCGGCGACCTCGGAGCCGATGACACGCGGGTATGACGGCAAGTAGCGTCCTTGCAACGTTGCGGATGGACCTGCCTGTTGCGCACAGCTCTGACCATGCCCGGGGTCAGCGCAAGCAGGCGCCCCATCTGGCGGTCGTCTGGCCGGAAGTCGTCCTTGATGGCGACACTTGTGCCGACCCTCACGCTGGTGGGTTATGGCTTCTGATAGTCACCACTTATTCACCGGAATGAACCGTGACGGCTCGGCGATGACCCGCTATCGATCAAAATGCGAGCCATCCGGTTTCCCATGAAATCAAGGGAAAACCGTAGGGATCCGCCCTCATCTCGGAAAAAACAGATTCTTCTTCGAGTGTTCCAGAGGTCGTAGGTTCAAATCTTGTCCCCGCAACCAATAGAAATGCAGTTCAGAAGCCGTATCCGGAGAAATTCGGGGGCGGCTTTTGTCGATTCGAGTGACGTTGACTACGGGTTTGACTACGAGTCGACGGCAGGAGCTTCCTTCGCAGTTGGACTCGGCGTAAAGACGTACCGAGAAGCGCTGCCGGTGAGCTCGGCGTGATCATCGATGACCGCCGGTTCCGACGCCGAGGTTCCAAGCTCTGAGACAAAAACAGCCACTCGCACGAAGATTCGCCGGGCAGACTGCGAAGTGCAACTCGTTTATCTTGTCGCCGCTGGCCTTTCCGGATAGCTGATGCTTCACGGCTGCCCTGATTAGGTCGGGGAACTGATAGAGGTCGTCTATTGACGAAATCGGATGCCGGGTTTTCGCCTCGGCCTCGTCGAGGGTGCCAATGTATTTTTACTTCTTCTGGTTGAACCCAAGTCGCGCGATCGTTTTGCGGCTGTGGTCATCGATCAGGATCGCGAAGTTCGACTGTTGGTCGCGCGCCGTGATGCGCGCCGGCTTAACCGCACTGCATACCAAGGCCTTTACGATGCTTTCGCCCTCGAGTTCGTTGGGAGTTGAGATGATGCTGGCCTCGCGCTGTTCTGCGTGTGCAACGGCGCCGCTGCCTTGGGGATCGATCGGTGCGTCTGGTACGTCTGGTAGGAACGAAGCGCCGACGAGAGCGGTCGTCAAGCGCTCGTTGACCTGATCGTTGGGGGACTGTGTGGTCGCTTTCGGTACGAACTTCCGAAAAACTGCGCTTTCACTTTCTGAGTGAAAGAGCCGTCGTACACACGGGTGGCGAAGGACCTTATCCACTCGTCCTCGGGCTCTACGAACTGAGGGGCGACCAGCCTCTTGAGTTGGCCAGCATTCTTCAGTTCCTCTGCGGCGCTGATGACGGAATCTAGGTCGAAGACCTCTTTGGAGCACTTGAGCAATTCGGGAACTCGCGAATCATCGATGTCCCTCTCCGCCAACACGCCCTCGTGGGTTTTGCGCAGAGTTCTCTGGCAACATCCCGACACCTGTGGTTCACCGTTCGGGTTGGGCCCCCATCCGAGGATGGCGGGACCCTGCACCATCGGGCGGCCTCTACCGTCGTGGTCAAGGACAACCTGAACTGGGTCCGCAGCCCGCACGGTGCCGAGCACGTCTGGGAGTGCCGCGCCGATCCCAGTCACTCGGTGGAAGATGACCTCAATCGCCGATCTCGAGCAGACGTACGACCAGGTAGGACCTTTGGCACTCGTAGCGACTCAGCAGAACCGCT
>JAYTXO010000310.1:0-5363 GCA_043742905.1 Microbacteriaceae bacterium
GGCGCACGAGCATCCAGATCGGCTTTCCGGCGGTCAGCAGCAGCGCGCCGCCATCGTGCGCGCGATCGCGTCGAAGCCGGATGTGCTCCTGCTGGACGAGATCACGAGCGCTCTCGATCCTGAACTCGTCGGTGAAGTTCTCGCGCTGGTTCGCGAACTCGGCGACGAAGGCACGACGATCCTGATGGCGACGCACGAAATGGCGTTTGCGCGCGATGTCGCCGACCGTGTGCTCTTTCTCGACGGGGGAGTGATCGTCGAGCAGGGGCCGCCCGCGCAGCTATTCGACGCGCCCCAGCAGGAGCGCACTCGGGAGTTCCTCACGCGCTTCACGGGCTGAGGGACTGCGGCCGCCGCCTGCTATAGTGAAACGTCAAAAGACATCCTTTAAATCCGTCCAGAGAGGCGGGGAAGGAGGTCAGAATGGCTGCAAGAACCGTGCTGCAGCAGGCTGACATCACTCGTGCACTCATCCGCATGTCGCACGAGATCCTCGAATCCGACCACAGCTCGTTGGCTGAAGGTGTGTCGGCACTCGTCCTTCTCGGGATTCCCACTCGCGGGGTTCTTCTCGCGCGACGGATCGGCGCGATCATCGAGCAACTCGCTCCGGGGGTCGCCGAGGTCGGCGCGCTCGACGTCACGATGTATCGCGACGACCTGGCGAAACATCCCACTCGCACGCCGAGCCCGACCTCGATGCCCACCGGTGGCATCGACGGAAAAACCGTGGTGCTTGTGGACGACGTGCTCTACTCCGGTCGCACTATTCGGGCCGCGCTCGACGCTGTCAACGACCTGGGCCGGCCCCGCGCGGTGCGCCTCGCCGTGCTGATCGACCGTGGGCACCGCGAGCTCCCGATCCGTGCCGACTTCGTCGGTAAAAACCTGCCAACCTCGCACGCCGAGCGCATCTACGTTCGGCTCCTGGAGACCGACGGTCAGGACCTCGTCGCGATCTTCGACGAGGAGGACCGCGGATGAAGCATCTGCTCTCGGTGCGCGACCTCGATCGCGACGCGGCGGTCGGCATCCTGGATCTCGCCGAGGACATGGCGGATGTCGCCACCCGCGCTGTCCCCAAACTCCCTACCCTGCGGGGCCGTACCGTCGCCAACCTCTTCTTCGAAGACTCGACCCGCACCCGTCTGAGCTTCGAAGCTGCGGCCAAACGGTTGAGCGCCGACGTGATCACTTTCAGCGCGAAGGGCTCGAGCGTCTCCAAGGGCGAAAGCCTCAAGGACACCGCGCAGACCATCGCTGCAATGGGAATCGACGCCGTCGTGCTTCGCCACGGGGCCAGCGGCGCCGCGCGGGTGCTCGCCGATAGCAACTGGATAGACGCCCACGTGATCAACGCGGGGGATGGCACGCACGAACACCCGACCCAGGGGCTCCTGGACGCTTTCACGATGCGCAAGACAGTGCATGGGAATGCGGCGCGAGGCAAGAGCCTGGACGGTCTGCGCGTGACGATCGTCGGCGACATCTTGCACTCGCGCGTTGCCCGCTCGAACGTGTGGCTGCTGCAGACATTGGGGGCAAGCGTGCACCTGGTCGGACCCGAGACTCTGCTTCCTCTTGGTATCGAGAACTGGCCGGTCAGCAGCGGCACCGACCTCGACGCGGCACTTGCCGAGAAGCCGGATGTCGTGATGATGCTGCGAGTGCAAAGCGAACGGATGAGCGGCGCCTTCTTCCCCCATGAACGCGAGTACGCCCGTCAGTGGGGCCTCGACGACGCGCGGCTCGGCCGGCTCGCCACGGATACCATGGTGATGCACCCGGGCCCGATGAATCGTGGGCTCGAGATCTCGTCGGCAGCCGCGGACTCGGCACGCTCTGTCGTGCTCGACCAGGTCACGAACGGGGTGTCGATTCGAATGGCTGTGTTGTATCTGGTGTTGAGCGGAAGTCCGCAGAGCGGAGGAGGAGCATGAGCCTCCTGATCACTGGTGCGACGCTGCCAGACGGCAGCTCAACCGACTTCGTCGTCGAGAATGGCGTCATTGCGGAACTTGGCTCGAACCTGTCGAAGGCGGGCGCGACGATCATCGACGCCAGCGGTTTGCAAGCGCTGCCCGGGCTCGTTGACCTCCATACCCACCTGCGTGAGCCCGGCTTCGAGCAGAGCGAGACGGTTCTGACCGGATCGCGCGCTGCGGCCGCTGGAGGCTTCACGGCAGTGCACGCCATGGCCAACACCTCGCCGGTGGCCGACACCGCAGGCGTGGTGGAGCAGGTCGCCTCGCTGGGCGAGCAGCATGGTTATGTGACTGTCCGACCGATCGGTGCGGTGACGGTGGGTCTGGCAGGGGAACGTCTGAGCGAGATCGGCGCGATGGCCCAGTCCCGCGCGGCTGTGCGCGTCTTCAGCGACGACGGCAAGTGTGTCTCGGACGCCCTGCTCATGCGACGTGCCCTGGAATACGTGAAGATCTTCCGTGGCGTGGTCGCTCAGCATGCGCAGGAGCCGCGCCTCACCGAGGGCGCGCAGATGAACGAGGGTCCGTTGAGTTCGGAGCTCGGGCTGGCTGGCTGGCCGGCCGTCGCCGAGGAGGCAATCATCGCGCGGGACGTGCTGCTGGCCCAGCACGTGGGAGCTCGACTGCACGTGTGCCACATCTCGACAGCCGGGAGCGTCGAGGTGATCCGCTGGGCGAAGGCACGGGGGATTCGGGTCACCGCCGAAGTCACCCCGCATCACCTCCTGCTCGACGAGCAGCTGGCGGGAAGCTACGACGCTCGGTTCAAGGTGAATCCGCCGCTCCGACGCGCGGAGGACGTGTTCGCGCTGCGTGCGGCACTGGCGGAGGGAGTGATCGACGTCGTTGCGACCGACCACGCGCCGCATCCGATCGAGACCAAGGACTGCGCCTGGCAGGAGGCTAGCTTCGGCATGGTGGGCCTGGAGAGCGCCCTCAGCGTCGTGCAAGCCGCGGTCGTCGAATCCGGACAGCTCAGCTGGGGCGACGTCGCGCGCGTTCTCTCGCGCAAGCCGGCGGAGATCGGCCAACTGGGTGGCTACGACGCCCCGTTCACGATCGGGGCCGCTGCTCACTTCACTCTGATCGACCCGAGCGTCCGTCGCACCTTCTCGGTGGAGCAGTTGCGCGGCAAAGGCGTGAACTCCCCGTACCTTGGCCGGGAGCTTCCTGGGCGGGTTGTGGCGACCGTTCACCACGGCGTGCCTACTGTTCTTGACGGCGAACTCCGACCTCACGAGGAGGTGGCGACCCGTGTCGCGTGACCAGTGGCTGATCTTGCTTTCGGTAGCCATTCCCATCGCTCTCACCGCGCTCGGCATGGTGCTCGGATGGCGCGCCCTCCGCCGCCGCCAGTCGCACCTCACCGGACTCGCGCCCGTGCCGTCCGAGCTCGGTGCCGTGCTGCTCACCGAGGATCTGCTGTACGTCGCAACGACTCCCGCCGAGCGACCGCTCGAGCGCATCGCGGTCAAGGGGCTCGGGTTTCGGGCCCGCGCCATCCTGACCGTGGCCGAAACCGGCATTCGCCTTGAGCTTGCTGGCCAACAGCCCGGCTTCCTTGCGAAGGCCTCGCTCGTCGGCGTCGGCCGGGCCACGTGGACGATCGACCGCGTACTCAGTAACGACGGCCTGGTCTTCGTGCGCTGGACGCAGACTGATGCGGCCGGGCAGCAGCTCGCGCTCGACAGCAACTTCCGCTCGGCCGATCCCAGTGCGCTCGTCGCTGCCATCGAAATGATCGTCGCGACACCCGCCACCAACAGCTCTGAAGGAGCCGCCGCGTGAATCAGCAGGAACCCGCCGTTCTCGTCCTCGAAGACGGAACCCGCTACCCCGGCTACGCATACGGCGCGCGCGGTCGCACACTCGGTGAGGCCGTCTTCGCGACCGGCATGACCGGCTACCAGGAGACGCTGACCGACCCGAGCTACGCCGGGCAGATCGTGGTGATGACGGCGCCGCACATCGGCAACACCGGCATGAACGACGAGGACCGAGAGTCCAGGCGCATCTGGGTTTCTGGCTACGTTGTCCGCGATCCCTCGCGCGTCGTCAGCAACTTTCGCGCAACACGCAGCCTCGACGACGACCTCGTCGCGAATGGCATCGTGGGCCTCAGCGGGATTGACACCCGCGCGGTCACTCGCCGACTCCGCGACGCCGGAGCCATGCGCGCCGGCGTGTTCTCGGGACCCGATGCCGCCCTCAGCCCCGACGAGCAGCTCGCGATCGTGCGCAGCGGCCGTGAGATGGCAGGCCTCAACCTTTCGGCGGAGGTGTCGGTCGCGTCGGTGACGGTGACTCCCGCAGCCGCTACGGGCTCGGTGCAGCGCCTCGGCAATCTCGCCGTTCTCGATCTCGGTGTGAAGCAGTCGACGGTCGACAACCTCGCGCGCCGTGGCTTCGAGGTGCACGTGATGCCGCAGGACGTCACTCTCGAGCAAGTGCTCGCGATTCAGCCGGTTGCCGCGTTTTACTCGAACGGACCCGGTGACCCGGAGGCTTCGGACGGGCACGTGGCGCTGCTGCGCGGCATCCTGGATGCCGGCCTGCCGTTCTTCGGGATCTGCTTCGGCAACCAGCTCCTGGGTCGCGCACTCGGACTCGGCACCTACAAGCTCCCATTCGGACACCGCGGAATCAACCAGCCCGTGCTCGACAAGGCCACCGGCCGCGTCGAGATCACCGCGCACAACCACGGTTTCGCGGTCGAGGCACCTCTGGACGGCGTGTTCGACAGTCCGAACGGTTACGGCCGCCTCCAGGTGAGTCACGTCGGACTCAACGACGACGTCGTGGAGGGGCTCAACGCCCTCGACATCCCGGCCTTCTCGGTGCAGTACCACCCCGAGGCCGCGGCGGGACCACACGACGCCAACTACCTCTTCGACCGTTTCGCGGCGATGGTGGTTGCATCCCATGCAGCGAAAGAGGAAAAGAACTAGTGCCCAAGCGTTCAGACATCCAGAGCGTGCTGGTCATCGGCTCCGGACCGATCGTGATCGGCCAGGCGGCCGAGTTCGACTACTCCGGCACGCAGGCCTGCCGCGTCCTCCGCGAGGAGGGGGTGCGCGTGATCCTGGTGAACCCCAACCCGGCCACGATCATGACCGATCCTGACTTTGCTGACGCCACATACATTGAGCCAATCACCAATGAGTCCCTTGAGGCGATCATCGCCCTGGAGCGTCCGGACGCGGTGCTCCCAACCCTGGGTGGTCAGACGGCCCTCAACGCGGCCATCGCGCTCGATGAGGCTGGCATCCTGGCCAAGTACGGCGTCGAACTAATCGGCGCCAAGGTTGAGGCCATCAAGAAGGGCGAGGATCGCGCGATCTTCAAGGAGTTGGTCATCGAGGCCGGAGCAGAGGTGGC
>JAYTXO010000311.1:0-2878 GCA_043742905.1 Microbacteriaceae bacterium
CGAACGCCGTCACGAGCGCGCGCAAGGCGGTCAGGCGGTCGAGGGGTGCGGTGGCGGCGTCCGTCTCGAGGTTGAGCAAGCGTTCCAGCGCTTGGCGGCTCTCGGGCGAAAGGAAACTCATCGCGCGCTAACTTACGCCTATTGGGCGGTGTAGCCGCCGTCGACGAGGTGGTAGCTGCCGGTGATAAAACTCGCCGCATCGCTGGCCAGGAAGACCACGAGCGCCGCGACCTCTTCTGGGGTCCCGAGGCGTCCGAGGGCGTGCTTGCTCGCCAGGGAGGCCTGCGTTTCGGCGTCCATCGCCCCGTCGACGAGCGGGGTGTGGATGAAGCCCGGACCGACCGCGGTGACCCGCACCTTGTGGGCCGCGTACTCGAGAGCGGCGTTCTGGGTGAGTCCGAGCAGGCCATGCTTGGCCGTCACGTATGCGCTCGACATCGGGAAGCCAACGGACCCGAGGACCGAAGCCATGTTGACGATCGCGCCGCCGCCGTTGGCCGCCATGGCGGGCAGCTGGGCCCTGAGTCCGTACATGACCGCGTTGAGGTTGATCTCGATGACGTGGCGCCAGCCCTCGAGCGTGTAGTCGCCGACGAGTGCGGACTCGCCACCGATGCCGGCATTGTTGACCGCGATCCTGAGCGGTGCGAGTGCGTTTGCCTCGGCGACCGCGGCGACGCCGAGCAGCGGGTCGGTGACATCGCCGATGAGGCCGATGGCGGTTCCACCGGCGGAGATAATTTCGGAGACTACGGCGTCCACCGGCCCCTTTTTTAAGTCGACGACCACGATTGCCGCCCCGTTCGCCGCCAGTAGCAGCGCGGTCGCGCGTCCGATTCCGGATGCTGCGCCCGTGACAACAGCGGACCGTCCTGCGACGTCATAGCCGGCCATGATGCCCTCGTTCTCCGTGCAGCCGTCGGAACACGAGTCGCGGGGCAGCGGTACCGCCGACTCGCGCCTAACGCTACGCGCGGAGCACGGCGAGGGATCGGGTCTTAGGTCCCGAGAGTTAGCTCGCCTGGAACCAGGGCGGGTAGACCGCGACCTTGGGTGCGGCTCCCCCGACGTCGGCGAGGAGCTGGCGCACCTGGTCGCGCACCGGCTCGTTGGCGACCCCGACGAGGGTGATCGACGAGAACGGGACGGGCCCCGCGGCGAGGAGTTCGGCATCCAGAAGCTCGGGGTCGAGCGAGAAGGTGGTGCGCAGCAGGGCGGTGCCAGCGTCGCCGACGGCGAATCGGGTCGCGGGGGCAGCGGCGTCACCGTTGGCGAAGACGATGTCGGGGCCGACCTGGCCAGCCGAGGTGACGAGGATCACGTAGTCGAGCGGCGAGGTCTCGCGCGCAGCATCCGACCAGTGGGCGCCGGCCGCGCCGTTGCGCAACTCGTTCCAGCGGTTGGCGTTGGGGCTGAGTTGGAACGGGACGCGCTCCCCCACGAATCCGCCAGCGGCAAGTTCGACCGTGGCGCGCAGTTCGCGCGTGGTGACGGAACTGACGTCAACGGCGGGGGCGGCATCCGAGCGGACGGCCTCGTCGATGACGATCGCTTCGAGGTTGCTGAGGTGCGTGACGTGGTACACGCGCTGCGTGTTCAGCAGCATCGTCGGGCGGCTCGTGGTGCGGGCCGCGGGCACCCGCATGGTCGTTCCAGTACCGGAACGACGAGCGATCGCGACCGCCACTCGCTTCGGTGCCTCAGCCTGCGGCCGGGGGAAACAGATGTCGCACAAGCCACCTTCGAAGCCGTGAATGCACTCGGGCACTGGGGTTCTCCTTAGCTGCCGAAGACTTCAGTTTACGTCAGTCGTGGCAAGTGTGCGGGCTGGATGCCGTCGGTCCCAACGGGATCCGGCAATCCCTCTGATAAAAAGAGCGCATGGCGCGTGGCTCATTCGAACAGGACCGGATCCGCCTGGCCGCATTCGCGGGACTCGAACGCCTGATTGACTCGCGCGGAGGATTCGCCACTCGCGATGAACTTTTGAACTTCGATCTCGAAGGTCGCCGTTTTCCATTGATCGACTACAGCCGTGGAATCAGGATCCCCGCTGACTTCGACGAGACCCTCTCAGTCGTAGACAACACAAAGCTGCGCGCCGCGATGTTGTCGAAGAAGCCGATTTGTCTCCAATACGGTATCCAGGCGATGAACGGGGTCAGCCTCACCCTCCCCCGTCGCGAGGGTGACTGGCCGTCTCGAGATGCGCTGGCCACTCGGTTCGAGGCGTTCGTTAGCTAGCGTCCCCCACCGAATAGGGCGTGATCGCTGGCCACTACCGTCGAAAGATCGCTGCCGAACTCGAAAGTGAAGACCGCAGGGAAGCCTTCCAGAGCGCCGGGGAGCCAGTACTTGGCGTCGTCCCACATGTCCTGCAATGGCACCTCAGCGACTGGGATCCACGATGCTGCGAGCTCCTCGCTCTGCGCCGGCTCGCCGAACTTTCCGGTCGCTCGAAACGCCCAAGACTTCTGGCTCCACTCGGGCGTGCTCGGGAATGGATAGGTGAGTTCCCCCACTAGTTCGAGAGATTCTGCCGAGATATTAAGACCAACCTCTTCTCGAACCTCGCGGACGGCTGCGTCTTTCGGAGACTCGCCCGGTTCCAGCTTCCCTCCGGGCGCGACGACCTTCCCGAGACCGAGACCCGTCAGCTTTCGCCCGAGAAGAACCTCCGGCCCTGAAAGTCCCGCCCGGATGAGGTAGACGACACACACCTCCGGAAGCGACACAGGGTCAGGCTAGGACTTCGGCCCCCACAAACGGGCTGTATACCCTTGGGAATCGCGACCATGCTGTCTTTGTGAGTGATCTTCGAGAGCGAGTCCGGATCGCTCAGTTGCTGAGCCAGCTTGACCCCGAATGGATCATTGTG
>JAYTXO010000312.1:0-3224 GCA_043742905.1 Microbacteriaceae bacterium
ACGGCCGACCGCTGAGGGTGAGCCCGAACCACGAAGCGACGACTTCAGGTACGAGCGCGGACTCGTCGACTACGTCGAGTACCTCAACTCGGCGAAGAAGACCGAGGCGGTTCACGACGAGATCATCTCGTTCGAGTCCGAAGACCCCGAGCGGCACATGGCACTCGAGATCGCCATGCAGTGGACGACCGCCTACTCCGAGAGCGTGCACACCTACGCCAACGTGATCAACACACACGAGGGTGGCACGCACGAAGAGGGCTTCCGCGCGGCGCTGACCACCCTTGTCAACAAGTACGCGCGCGAAAAGGGCATCCTCAAAGAGAAAGACGAGAACCTCACCGGCGACGACGTGCGCGAGGGGCTCACCGCGGTGATCTCGATCAAGCTCAGCGAGCCGCAGTTCGAGGGCCAGACCAAGACCAAACTCGGCAACACCGAAGCCAAGTCGTTCGTGCAGCGCGTCGTCGGCGACCAGCTCACCGACTGGTTCGATCGCAACCCCAATCAGGGACGCGACGTGATCCGCAAAGCCATTCAGGCATCCGCTGCTCGCATGGCCGCGCGCAAGGCGCGGGAGCAGACCCGGCGCAAGGGCCTACTCGAGGGCGGCGGCATGCCGGGCAAGCTGAGTGACTGCTCGAGCAAAGACCCGGCGCGCAGCGAGATCTTCCTCGTCGAGGGCGACTCCGCCGGCGGTTCGGCCAAGACCGGGCGCGACCCCGAGACCCAAGCGATCCTGCCGTTGCGGGGCAAGATCCTCAACGTCGAGAAGGCTCGCCTCGACCGCGCGTTAGCCAACGCCGAGGTCCAGTCGATGATCACCGCCTTTGGCACTGGCATCGGCGAGGACTTCGACGGCAGCAAGGCCAGGTATCACAAGATCGTGCTGATGGCGGATGCCGACGTCGACGGTCAGCACATCACGACCCTGCTGCTCACCCTGCTGTTCCGCTACATGCGCCCGCTGATCGAGATGGGCTACGTCTACCTCGCGCAGCCCCCCCTCTACCGGCTCAAGTGGACGAACTCCGAGCACGAGTACGTCTATTCGGACCGCGAGCGCGACGCGCTGCTGACGGCTGGGTTGGCATCCGGCAAGCGCATCGCCAAGGAGAACGGCGTGCAGCGTTACAAAGGTCTCGGCGAGATGAACCACCAGGAACTGTGGGACACCACGATGAACCCGGCGACCCGCACCCTGCTCCAGGTGACGCTCGACGATGCGGCCGTCGCGGACGGCGTCTTCTCCACGTTGATGGGGGACGATGTCGAATCGCGGCGCCAGTTCATCCAGCAAAACGCCAAAGACGTCCGCTTCCTCGACATCTGATTCGGGTCTCGACAAGCTCGGGTCTCGACAAGCTCGACCAGCGAAAGTGATTCATGACTGACACCACCGATACCGACGTACCCTCCGGCCACGACAAGATTGAACAGGTAGACCTCCAGCTCGAAATGCAGCGGAGCTACCTCGACTACGCGATGAGCGTGATCGTAGGGCGCGCGCTGCCCGAGATCCGCGACGGGCTTAAGCCCGTTCATCGCCGCGTGATCTACGCGATGTACGACGGTGGCTATCGTCCCGATCGCGCATTCTCGAAGTGCACTCGCATCATCGGCGACGTGATGGGACAGTTCCACCCGCACGGAGACAGTTCGGTCTACGACGCGCTGGTGCGACTCGTTCAGCCGTGGTCACTGCGCTACCCGCTGGCTCTCGGCCAGGGCAACTTCGGTTCCCCGGGCAACGACGGCGCCGCCGCCCACCGGTACACCGAGACCAAGATGGCCCCGCTGGCCATGGAGATGGTGCGCGACATCGACGAGGACACCGTCGATTTTCAGGACAACTACGACGGCCGCACCAAGGAGCCGATGGTTCTTCCTGCGCGCTTCCCGAACCTGCTGGTCAACGGCTCAGTTGGTATCGCAGTAGGTATGGCCACCAACATCCCGCCGCACAACCTGCGCGAGGTCTCCGAGGCGGCGCTCTGGGCGCTCGAGAACCCTGAGGCCACTCGCGACGAGCTGCTCGACGCGATCATCGCGCGCGGGAAGGGCCCCGACTTCCCGACCGGCGCGCAGATCCTGGGCGTCAAGGGCATCCAGGATGCCTACCGAACCGGCCGAGGGTCAATCACGATGCGCGCGGTCGTCAGCGTCGAGGAGCTGCAGGGTCGCGTCTGCCTCGTCGTCACTGAACTGCCGTACCAGGTCAACCCCGACAACCTGGCGATCAAGATCGCTGACCTCGTCAAGGAGGGAAAACTCGCTGGCATCGCCGACATCCGCGATGAGACCTCGGGCCGTACTGGCCAGCGCCTGGTGATCGTGCTTAAGCGTGATGCGGTCGCGAAGGTTGTGCTGAACAATCTGTACAAGCACACGCAGCTGCAGGAGAACTTCGGCGCCAACATGCTCGCGATCGTGGACGGCGTGCCGCGCACGCTGCCGATCGATGGCTTCATCTCGCGCTGGATCGATCACCAGATCGAGGTGATAGTTCGGCGCACGGCCTTCCGGCTGGCCAAGGCCCAGGCCGACGCGCACATCCAGCGCGGGTACGTGAAAGCGCTCGACGCGCTCGACGAGGTCATCGCGCTGATCCGCCGCTCGCCGGATGCCGAGGAGGCCCGCAAGGGGCTCATCACGCTGCTTACGATCGACGAGGCCCAAGCCGACGCTATCCTCGCCCTGCAGTTACGCAGATTGGCGGCGCTGGAGCGCCAGAAGATCCAGGATCGCCTGGCCGACCTCGAGAAAGAGATCGCCGAGTTCGAGGCGATCCTCGCCAGCCCGGAGCGCCAGCGCGGCATCGTCATCACCGAACTCAGCGACATCGTCGCGAAGTATGGCGACGATCGGCGCACCGAGATCCTTTACGGATTCGATGGCGATATGAGCGTCGAGGACCTCATCCCCGAGGAGGAGATGGTCGTCACTATTACCCGCGGCGGGTACATTAAGCGCACCCGCAGCGACAACTACCGCAGCCAGCACCGCGGTGGCCGTGGCGTTAAGGGCGCACAGCTGCGAGCGGATGATGTCGTCGAGCACTTTTTCGTCACGACCACGCACCACTGGCTCCTGTTCTTCACGAACACGGGCCGGGTGTATCGCGCGAAGGCCTACGAAGTGCAGGAAGCCGGTCGCGACGCGAAGGGCCAGCACGTCGCAAACCTGCTCGCGATGCAACCGGGCGAGGAGATCGCCCAGGTGCT
>JAYTXO010000313.1:0-7893 GCA_043742905.1 Microbacteriaceae bacterium
CAAAGGAGTTCGTCTGACGCAGCATGGCGTCGACGAGAGTCGTCTTGCCGTGGTCGACGTGAGCGACGATCGCGACATTGCGCAGATCGGAACGGGTGGCGATAGCCATGGATGTACCTCGAAGAAGAAGGGAGGGCCCCGAAAATGCTCGGGAGCAGAGTTGAAATTGCTGCCCGACAGCGGGCGCAGACTCTTCAGTCTATGCGATCCATGCTCGAATCTCCGGCCGCCCGGCGTTCGCGCAGCTTCAGGACACGCCTCAGCCGACGCGACGCTGCTCGCGACGCTCGCGCTGCTCGCGCGGGTCTGGCACCGGAACCGCGGCGAGCAGGCGCTGCGTGTAGGGGTCTTTGGGGTCGCGAAGGATTTCCTCACGGCTCCCCTGCTCGACCACTTGACCCTTGTTGAGCACCACGATGCGGTGCGCGAGAGCGTCGACCACGCCGAGATCGTGGCTCACGAAGAGGCACGCGAAGTGCAACTCCTGCTGCAAGCTCTGGAGCAACTCAAGGAAGCGGGCCTGCACTGAGACGTCCAAGGCCGACGTTGGCTCATCGGCGACCAGCAGTGCGGGGCTGAGCGCGAGCGCGCGCGCGATGCCGACGCGCTGCCGCTGACCGCCGGAGAGTTCGTGCGGATAGCGGTTGCGGAAAGATCGCGGCAACTCGACCTGGTCGAGCAACTCCTCCACGCGACGGTCGAGGGCAGAACCCTTCGCCTCCTTGGCCAGAAACAGCGGCTCGCCGATGCTCTGCCCGATCGGGAAACGCGGATTCAACGAGGAGCCCGGGTCCTGGAAGACGATGCCGATCTGCTTGCGGATCTGGCGCAATTCCTTTGAGCTGGCGACGGCGAGGTCGCTGCCCAGCACTCGCATCGACCCCTCGGCAACCGGCAGGAGGCCGACGGCGGCGCGACCGATCGTAGTCTTGCCCGATCCGGACTCCCCCACCAGGCCAACGATCTCGCCCTGCTTGATGTCGAAGGTGACGTGCTCCACCGCACGGAAGGCGGGGATGCGGCCGCGCTTGGGGTATTCGATCGTCACGTCTTCGAGTGCGAGAACGGGCTCGGCTCTCGGGTCACCGGATGGTGCGGTGACCTCGTGCGCGCCGAGGTGCGGAACAGCAGCAAGCAACTGCTTCGTGTACGGATGCTGCGGGTGGTAGTAGATGTCCTCGATCGAGCCTCGCTCGACGATGCGGCCGTCCTTCATGACGATGATGTGGTCCGCCAGGTCGGCGACGACCCCGAGGTCGTGGGTGATCAGGATGATCGCGCTGTTCAGCCGGGTGCGCAGGTTGCGCATCAGCTCCAGGATCTCGGCCTGCACGGTCACGTCGAGCGCCGTCGTCGGCTCGTCGGCGATGAGCAACAGGGGGTCGCAGGAGATCGACATGGCGATCATCGCGCGCTGGCGCTGCCCGCCCGAGAGTTGGTGAGGGTACTTGTCGAAGGCGACAGGCGGATCCGGCAACTCGACCATGCCGAGCAACTCGATCGCGCGCTTCTTCGCGTCGAGTGGACCCAGGTTCTCGTGCAGGCGCAATGCTTCCAGGATCTGGAACCCGACCGTGTAAACCGGGTTGAGAGCGGTCATCGGCTCCTGGAAGATGACTGCGACCTCCTTGCCGCGAACCTGGCGGACCTTGCTCGCCGACAGCGTGGTCATCTCGCGACCGGTGAGCTTGATGCTGCCCGTGACGCGCGCGTTCGGCGGGAGCAGACCCAACAGGGCCATCGAGCTTGAGCTCTTTCCGGAGCCGGACTCGCCCACAATCGCGAGCACCTCGCCCCGATTGATCGTGTAGTTCATGTCGATCGCAGCCGGGTACCACGTCCCGTCCACCCAGAAGTCGACCCCGAGGCCGGCGACCTCCAGGATCGGCTCCTCGCTGCTCGTCGCCATGGCGTTCACTTGGTTCCCTTTCCGGCCGCCACGGGGCGCGCGGCGAAGTCTGTCACCATGGGGAGATGTCCAATCTGACGCCGGTCAACTTGCCCAACGAGGTGACCCTGCGGCCGACCTCCGGCAAGGTACTGACGGTCGCGATCGGCCTGTTCGCGGCCGTCGGACTCTTCTCGTTCGTGTACCGCGGCATACCCCGCGACACCCTGCAGTTCGGCCTGCTGGCGGTCGCGGTTGTTTACCTCTGCTGGTTGCTGTTCTGGTATCCGAGTGTCAGCGTCGGCCCCTCGGGCGTCACGGTGGTGAATCCGTTCCGAAGTTACCGTGTCAGCTGGCCAGTCATCTTGGATGTCCGCACCCGCTATGCACTCACGCTCTTTCTCCGCGGCGGCGCAAAGGTCGTCGCCTGGTCGGCGCCCTCGCCGAGCCGCTACGCCGGCATCAACACGGTGCGCGCTGACCTGACGGGCCTCAGCGGCCCGATCGGCGACCGCACTCAGGTCGACGCCTCGCGGAGGGAGACCTCGGTTCCCCTCGGCGACGTACCGAACTCCGAGTCGGGTATCACCGCCCTTCACGTTCGGCGCGCCTGGATCGCTCTGCAGGACGCGGGCTACCTGGACTCCGGCGTGATCGAGGGCGCCGGTCTGACGACGACGTGGAATGCGCGCGCGCTGCTGATCGGGGGCGGCCTCGTGGCGCTCGGCCTGTTGGCCGCCGTCCTGATCAGCTAGCTCGTCCTGATCCACTAGCTCGTCCTGATCCACTAGCGGGGCCTGGGCGAGCATCATGCGGATGCCGCCACGCGGGCCTTCGCGCGGGCTTCGACCTTCGCCAGGCGAGCAGCGCGGTTGAGCGCGCGCTTCTGACGAGGATCGAAGGCGTCGCGCAGACCATCACCGATGAAGTTGATGGTCAACGCGATCACCACAATCATCGCTCCTGGCCACCAGAACAGCCACGGCCGCACCGTGAACGCGGTCGCAAAGTCCTCGATCAGCTTGCCAAGTGAGACATCCGGTGCCTGCACGCCGAAGCCAAGGAAGCCGATCGCGGCCTCGATGAGAATCGTGGCCGACATCAGCAATGTGGCGTTCACGATGACGACGCCGATGGCGTTCGGCAGGATATGCACGAACATGATGCGCGCCGAGCTAGCCCCGGCCACTCGGGCGGCATCGACGAACTCGCGTTCACGCAGCCCGAGCACGTCACTGCGCATCAGGCGGGCAAGACCGGTCCATGACGCAAAGCCCAGCACGAGGGCCAGCACGAACGACCCCGCATTACCGAAGGTTCGGCCGAGGGTAGCCGTGAGGACGAGGAGCGGGACGATGATGACGACGTCGGTGATACGCATCAGGACGGCGTCGATCGCACCTCGGAAGAAGCCGCTCACCGCGCCGACGACGATGCCGATGAACGTCGCAACGATGCCGACGACGAAGACGATCATCAGCGACTGCTGGGTTCCGCGCATCACTTGCGCGAAGGTGTCGTGGCCGATCTCGTCCTGGCCAAAGGGGTGATCGCCCCAGCGGATGCCAGCCCCACCCAACCATTCCGGAACGAGGCTGAGCGTCGGTCGTCCGCCGTTCGAGACGTCGCCGATATGCGTGTACCGGAATTGCCACCAGCCGGGGATCTTGATCCCGAGAGCGTCGATGCCCTCCGAGCTGAATGCGGTGATAACAACAACGGCCAGGACGATCAGCGACACCAGCGCACCACGATGCCGGAAGAATCGCCGAAGCACGATGCGCCCTTGACTCAGGCCAGCGATCTCCTTGAGCTCGATCGAGTTCTCGGATTGTTCACCGTTCGACTCGTCCAGGGGGCTGTCGTCGCTGAGCGTGTTGCGGTCGGAGTCCAGTGGGTCCGAGCCGCTCGGCGGCTGAGGGCTCAGAGGGATCGTCATACTGTCACCCGGATTCGAGGGTCGAGCGCCGTGTAACTCAAGTCGGCGAGGAGATTGAAGAGTACGGCCACGGATCCTGTGACGAGGAAGAAGCCCATCAGTGGATTGACGTCCACAATTTTCAACGCGTCGTTGAAGAGCTTTCCCATGCCGGACCACGCGAAGACAATCTCGGTGATGATCGCGCCACCCACCAGGCCACCGAAGTCGAAGGCGACGATGGTGGTGATCGGGATGAGTGCGTTGCGGAACGCGTGCCGCATGATGACCGTGCGCTCGCTCAGCCCCTTGGCGCGGGCAGTCCGGATGTAGTCCTGGTTCAGGACGTCAAGCAGGCTCGCTCGCGAATAGCGGCTGTAGGCGGCGAGCGAGATCAGCATGACGGAGACCGTCGGCAAGAGAAGGTGCGTGAAGTTGTCGAGGCTCTCGACCCAGAAGTTGCTTGTGACCGTGCTGAGGTTCGGTGTGCCGGCGCCCACGGTGCCAATCGGTCGCCCGCCGATGATGTCGCTGTTGGCGTAGTTGCTCCAGGACCGCATGAGGCGATCGATGACGATCAAGAAGGCGACCAAGAACGCGGTGATCGCGCCAGTTCGGGCTGAGACGGCGCGGTCAGTGCCCCCCCAGAGATAGCCGACGATGATCCCGACGGCGACCGTCAGAACACCGAGGCCAAGCAGCGACCAGATGGTCAGCGAGTCGGAAATGACATTGAACGGGTAGTAGACCGCGACGGCAAGCGCCACGACGGTCAATCCCGTGTAAAGCGACTTGCGGTTGGCCAGGCCCGAGGTGAGCACCGTGACGAGTACGGCGAGACCGATGCCGAGCACCGCGATCATGCCGATTCCGAGACTGGGATTATTGAACCAATTGGTCAGTGTGATGTAGACCATCACCCCCGCGGTGGCACCACCGGCGATCGCGGCCGTGATGAGGCGGCGGCGAAGATTCCCGCCGAGGACGCCCTGCCAGATCGCGCCCGCCAGCAGGGCCACGATCACGATCACCCACCAGGGAAACCCCGGCGTGGCGAGGAAGTTGTTGAAGCCGATGCCTACGTACTGCTTCAGAATCACGGCCACGAAGAACGACGGCAGCGAGAAGAACAGGAAGGACAGCGTCGTAACCGTGTAGTCGTAGCCGCTGTACTGGCGGAGTGCGGTCGTGATGCCGATCAGAATGCCGAAGACGATCGCCAGCAGCGTGGCAGTAATCAACAGCTGCACCGTGACGCCAACCGCCGAGTTCAGCATCGTGACGACCGACTGCCCATCGCGCGATCTGCCGAGGTCGAACTGTCCGATGAAGACCTTGAGCACGCCACCGAGCCAGATGAAATACCTCAACGGGACCGGCACATCGAGGTGCAGCAGAGCCGTTCGTTGCTGGATTAACTCGGCCTTGTTCCGTGCCGAGCTCTGACGAAGGTCTTCGAGCGGATCTCCGGAGTTGGCTGACAGGACGTAGACGAGATAGGACGCCGCGAGCAGCACCAGAACTGATGCGATCAAGCGGCGGGACAAGAAGGTCAGCATCGGTTCAACCTTCTTCGGGGAGCCTGCCGGGCATTCCGGAGGATCACAGGCGGTGTGTGACGATCATTGCTGTTCCGAACAGTGAGGGCAAGAGCGGGTGGCTCTCGCACGAGCGCCGGGGGCTGTTGGCCCCCGGCGCTCGGTAACCCGAGAGGGTCGTGAACTACTTCTTGCCAGTCGACGTCCAGTCGAAGAAGTTCCAGAACACGCTCGGCGAAAGCGGGTTGTCCGAAACGTTCTTCACCTTGTTTGAGGAGGCCGTCACCTCCGGGAACTGGAAGATCGTTGCACCGTATGCGTCGTTCCACAGCAGCTTGTCGATCGAAGCGAGCAGCGCCTTCTGCTTCGAGGCGTCGTACTCCGTGGTCAGCGTCTTGAGCGCGCCGTCCACATCCTTGTTGGAATAGCCGTTGAAGTTATTACCACCGGCCGTTTGGATCTGCGACTGCGTCCCCGTCACCGCGAGGGAGGTGAACTGCCAAGCGAAGAGAACGGCATCGTAAGTGCCGTCGCCGAGCTTGCTTGCCCACTTGTCGTTGCCCGCGTCGACCACCGTGAAGCCAGCCTGAACGGCCGACGCCTGGATGAGAGCGAATTCGCTCGCCCGACGCGTGTTGCTCTTGCCGTACATGAACTTGACGGTCGGGTTCGGGACTCCTGCCTGAGCAAGCAAGGCCTTCGCCCCGGCGATGTCGACCTTTGCATAGCCCGCAGAACCGTTCCCGGCGACCGAGGCGTCGTAGCCTGCTGCGCCAGGAAGAATGGTCTGCGAGTTGTCGAGTTTGGCCGTGTCACTGATCGGCTTGATGAGCTTGTCGACGATGTCTTGACGCGGGACCGTCTTGAGGAACGCCTCCCGCACCATCTTCGCCTTCGCGGCGTCGCCACCATAGGTGGCGGGGTCGAACGGACCGCCGTTGTTGAAGGTGAGGTCGACGTGCTCGTACGTGGAGGTGGAGGTCGTCGTAGTGCTGACGCCGCTCAGCCCCTTGAGCGCCGCTACCGTATCTGCGGTGGCCTGACCGGAGATGACGCTGACTTCACCGTTCTGCAGAGCCTGAACCTGAGCGGTCGGGTCCTGGATGAAGCGAACTGTGATCTGCGAGAGCTTCGGTAACGGGCCCCAGCTGTAGTTCTTGTTGGCCGACAGAGTCACGTACTGGTCCTTGACGAGCTTGGTGATCGTGTACGGGCCGTCCGCGACGAGAAGTTTCTTGTCGGTGGGCAGCATGTCGTATGCCCATGACGTTCCCCACACCTTGGCGACTGCCGCCAGGGTAG
Organism: Microbacteriaceae bacterium; assembly: GCA_043742905.1. GTDB lineage: Bacteria > Actinomycetota > Actinomycetes > Actinomycetales > Microbacteriaceae > Lysinimonas. Next base: position 6,647 of record JAYTXO010000313.1, read on the forward strand.
CCGTGTCGTCGGACTGGATCGCCTTGGTGAGCGCGGCCTTTGCCTTGGTCGCGTCGGTCACCTTCGGGAAGGCCCCCTCGTACGCGATGTGAGCGGGCATCATCGCCGTAGGAAGAGCGAGCTCCCAGTCGACGTAGGGGGACGAGTAGACCATGGTCATCGACTTGCCGCTGTCCGAGATCTTCGGTACCGCGGTGACGCCATCCAGACCGGTGCCGGCGTTGGCCGAGGTGAAGTTGACCTTGCCCTTGGTGTCGTTGTACTTCGAAATGCTCGAGACCCAGTCGAGCAGGAGATCATTCGCATCAACCGGGGTGCCATCCGACCACTTCACGCCATCGGCGATTGTGTACTTGATCGTCAGCGGGCTCTTCGACACCAGGGTGTATGAGCCGAACTTCGTGTTCTTGACCAGCTTCGGGGTGTTGTCGTAGTAGTAGAACCACGAGCTCGTCATGTAGTTGATGTTGTTGTTGTACGTCGAGTTGCCATCACCCGTGTTGCCGTTGGCCGCGGCGAACGGCGAGTTCTGGACTGCGGTAAGGGTGGTGCCCGTCTGAATCTCGGAGCCCCCACCTGCGGCGCAACCCGCTAAAGCCAATGCTCCTGCGGCGACAACTGCCACCGCGACAGAAACCCGTGTGAGTTTCATTGTTCCTCCTGTGCAAGATGAGACGGCGCGAAAGTAGCCTCGCGCGCCGCGCTAGATATTTAGACCCTAAGGAGGAGTTCCCGACCGCGCAAAACCGTGGGAAGAATCGTTACACAGCGGAAATATGGTCTGCGGAATCTTGCGTAGACGTGGAAGATGTGCACGATCGGCGCGTAGATCAACAGATTCGTGCGCGGACTTCCGGAATACCCGGCTTTTCCTCACCCGACACTGCCGGGCGGAGCCGCCGCGTACGATCGAACCTGTGAGCGGATCCGGTTTGTCGACATCCTCCAATCCCGATGTTCCGGCCCCGGCGTCCCGCGGCCGACTGTGGTGGGAAGTCGTCATCGTCCTCGGACTGTCTCTCGGCCAGTTCGCCGCGTATGCGATCGTCCAGCTGGCTTACAAGCTCACTGCGCCCCAAAAACTCTCGGAGCAGACGGCGCATTTGAACTCGAATCTCAGCGACCGCGACCCGTTCAACCTGCTCTACAACCTGTTGGCCCTTGTCTTCGACGTCGTCCCGGTGCTCCTGGTCTGCTATCTGCTCTGGAGCACCGCGTCGCCGCATCTGTCCCGGCTCGGAATCGAC
>JAYTXO010000314.1:0-14850 GCA_043742905.1 Microbacteriaceae bacterium
GGGTCCGCTCCGGACACTTAGGCGCAGACTGTTTGTAGCGATCAAAGGAGATCCATGACTATCGCAGACCAGACCGGTTCCTCCCTCCCGACACCGGTCGCCACACCCGCATCTTCGGGCGTGATTTCTGAGCTCCCCGCCGAGGACCGAGCGCGTTTCGACAGCGACCTTCGGGAACTAGCCGAGGGGTCGACACGCTGGGCGGGCATGTCCCTGGGCGCGCGCGCGAAGCTTCTGCGCGCGGTCCATGCCGCCATGTCGAGCCAGGCCGCAAACTGGGCACACGTTGCCTCCGGAATCAAGCAACTGGATCCCGCGTCCGCTGCGGTCGGCGAGGAGTGGATTTCCGGTCCATACGCGACACTCTCGGCTGTCGCGACGCTCGCCAAGACCGTCGAGACGCTCGCGTCAGGTCACTCCCCGATCGAGAGCCTCACCCTCGGCACGGCTCCCGGCGGACGCGTCACCGTTCCCGTGCTCCCCCTCAACGCTCACGAGGCGCTCCTGCTGCACGGGTTCCGCGCGGAGGTCTGGCTGAAACCGGGCGTCAGCCCCGAGCAGGCGCGCAGTGGAGCCGGCCTCGCAGAGCTCACGCCGACCCGTGCCGGCGGCGTCGGTCTGGTGCTTGGCGCCGGCAACATCACCTCGATCCCGCCCCTGGACGTACTTTACGAACTCGTCGCGGGCAACCGGACATCCATTCTCAAGCTCAACCCGATCATGCAGGGAATGATGACTGTGTACCAAGCGGCCATGCGTCCGCTGATCGAGGCGGGACTGCTGCGCATCGTGCAGGGTGGCGCGGCCGAGGGCTCCTACCTCGCCCATCACGAGAGCGTGCAACACGTGCACATCACGGGCAGCGCGGCGACCCACGACGTCGTAGCCTGGGGTCCCGGCGCGGAGGGTGCTGCCCGCAAGAAGGCTGGCACGCCCTTGCTGCAGAAGCCGATGACGAGTGAGCTCGGCGGCGTCGCGCCGATCATCCTGGTTCCCAGCGTCTGGACGACACGCGACCTGCGCTACCAGGCGGAGCACGTGGCGACGATGCGGTTGCACAACGGCGGCTACAACTGCATTGCCGGCCAGATCGTGGTGCTGAGCTCCGACTGGCCGCAGAAGGCGGCCTTCCTCGACCAGCTGCGGTCGGCGCTCGAGCGCACCCCGGTGCGGAAGGCCTGGTATCCGGGCAGCGACAATCGGGTCGCGGATGCCGCGGCCTGCTACCCGGCCGCGCACAAGCTGGCCGGCGGCACGCGACTGTTGGTCGACATCCACGCAGGTGAGGATGCCTCATATATTGAGAAGACCGAGGCATTCTCCCCCGTGCTCGGGGTGATCGAACTGCCCGGCGCCGGACAGGCATACCTGGATGCCGCGGTCGCAACCGTGAACGCGGACTTCCTGGGCACTCTCGGCGCGAACCTGCTGATCGACCCCAAGGAGCGCAAGCGCCTCGGCCTCGGGTTCGATAACGCGATCGCCGACCTCAAGTACGGCACGATCGCGATCAACAGTTGGACCGGAGTCGGCTTCTTGAGCGCTGGCGCCTCCTGGGGTGCGTTCCCCGGCCATACGCTCGACAATGTGCAGTCCGGCATCGGTGTTGTGCACAACGCGCTGCTGCTGGATCACACCGAGCGGACGGTAGTCACCGGACCGTTCCGACCATTCCCGCGTTCGGCCGCGCACGGCGAGTTCGCTCTCTTCCCGAAACCGCCGTGGTTTGTGACCGCGCGCTCGGCGGCGACGACCGGGCGGCTGCTGACGCAGTTCATGCAGAAGCCGAGCTGGCTGAAGATGCCGGGCATCTTCATTTCGGCATTCCGCGCCTAGCTGAGCTCGCGCTGCGCCAGCTTGCGCTCGCGCAGCGCGAGGAACAGCGGCACCGCGAAGGCGGCCGCCGTTATCGCGGCGAGCGGCAAGAAGATCCAGGCGTGCCGCATGCCGATCCGTCGGCCCTCGATGACGGTGAACACGCCAGCCGCTAGCGCGACGACCAGCAGATCGACCTGCAGGGATTGTGTTGCTGGCGGGTTGCTCAGCCACTCGGTGATGAAGGGGCTGCTCTGCATGATCGCGAGGACGTTGAACGTCCAGGTGCCGATCAGCCCGAGGATCGCGAGTACAAGGTAGACGACGGCGAGGCGTGGCCAAGGTTTCATGAGGCCAGGCTATGCACAGATGCGGGAATCCTGCGCTCCCCCAGCCTGGAGGGGTGTGAGGTTCCATCGCGAATCCTCTGCCTGGACTCGCGCCATGACGCATGCCTAGACAGACGACGTCGCCCGCTATCTGCTCGACGAGACCATCTGCCCGCTGCCGGCGATCGCGGTCACGTCGGAGCGTCGGTCCACCGGCGAGAAGGGTATCGGCGCGCGGCTGCGGGACCTGCGTTGACATAATCGAACATATGTTCGAAACTTGAGGGATGGCGCCCCTGTCCTCGACTGTATCTGTCGCTCTCCGTATCGACGACGACCTCGACGTGCCCGAACCGCGCCCAGCCGACAACGTTGATGTCGTGCGCGACTTGCAGGCGCGTATTCGGGGCATGCAACGCACCACGCTCGATACTCGGGCCCTGCCAACGCACCCCGCGCTCGGCGAGCTACTGCCGGGCGGGGCACTCGAGGCTGGCGGCACGTACGCGGTCGACAACTCGACGACACTCGCGCTCGGGTTGCTGCAGGGTCCAAGTGCGGCGGGAGCCTGGTGCGCCATCGTCGGCGTGCCCGACCTGGGCGTCGAAGCAGCCGCCGGGCTGGGGATCGATCTCGATCGGCTCGTACTCGTGCCGCACCCGGGCGAGCAGTGGCTGTCGGTCGTCTCTGCGCTCGTCGACGTGGTGTCGGTCGTGCTCGTGCGGCCGCCGACGCGCGAAGGTAACAACGGGAGGCTGACACCTCGCATCGGCGAGGCGGCTGCCTCCAAGCTGGCCGCGCGGCTGCGGCAACGTGAGGCGGTGCTGGTGAGCCTCGGCGACTGGCCGCGATCGGATGCCCGCCTCACCGTCACCGAGAGTAACTGGGCAGGCATCGGGGCTGGCTTCGGGCACCTCACGGCGCGTCAGGTCACTGTTAGTTCGGCGTCACGCTCCTGGGCAGGCCGCGCGAAGTCCCGGCGTCTCTGGCTGCCCGGCCCCGACCAGCGGGTGGATGTGGTGGCGGCCCGTGACACAGGCGCGACCGCTGCCGAGCAGCAACCGAGGCTGCGCAGTGTTGCGGGCTAGTGACTCCCCACGAACTCCTTGCGCAGGTGCACGAGTTCCACGCCCGGACGCAGCACCTCGCGGTGGGTCTCCACGTAGCCGCGGCGGCGGTAGAGGCGCAGGTTCGCCTCGCTGAGCTTGCCGGTGAAGAGCACGGTGGCATCCGGGGCGAGCCCCGAGTGCTCGTCGCTCGACGCAGCCTCCGCTTCCGCGGCGTTGAGGAGCATCGAGCCGAAACCGCGGCGCTGCAGGTCGGGGGCGACCGCCAGCCGGCCGATGTGTAGCAGCCCCCCGACGATGCGGACGCGAACAGCGCCAACCATCCGTCCGGTCTCGAGCCTGAGCAGGAATCCGCCGCCCGACTCGATCTCCTCGACGAGCTCCTGGAGAGTCTGTGTCAGGGCTGGGATGAAGGCGTCCCTGTAGACCTGGGCCTCGGTCACATAGGCGGCGCGCTGCAGTGTCAGGACCTCGCCAGCATCCGCGATGGTCATGCGCGCCAGCTGCACCTGCTCGGTCATCCACTACCTCCTCATCGGCGTCAGTCTGACGGCCGGTGTCACTCCTCCCCGATGTCCTCGTTCCAGAGCTCGGGATTGGCGACGATGAAACTGCCCATGATCGTGATGAGCTCTGGGTCGTTGAGCGTCGTCACGTGCGTGCCGTGCTCCACCAGCCAGTCCTGACCACCGAAGAAGTTCACGTTCTCGCCGACGATCACCCGACCGATATTGAACTGCCGAACCAGGCCGGAGCAGTACCAGCATGGCGACAGCGTTGTCGCCATGGTGGTCTTGCGGTAGCTGGTCTGCCGTCCCGCGTTAAGGAAGGCCGAGGTCTCGCCGTGCAAGGCCGGGTTGCCGCCCTGCACGCGTTGATTGCGACCGCTGCCGAGCAGGTGGCCCTCCTCGTCGAAGAGCGCCGCACCAATCGGGATGCCGCCCTCGGCGAGACCCGCGAGGGCTTCCTCCGTGGCGACGGCGAGCTTCTCGGCGTCGGTAGCGTAAATCCGGTTCAATTCGCTGCCCTCATTGGTGCGCGAACGCCAAGAGGAGGATAAGGAAAAGTACAACGATAAGGCCGAGATATCCCAGAACAATGCCGGCCATGGCTAGGCCGTCACCGCTATCGCCTGTCTTGGCGATTTCGCGTTTGGCAACATGGCCGAGAACAATCGCGATGACGTTGCTCCCCAGGAGCCCGAAAACCAGCGAGAGGATCGCAAGGACGCTGGTGCGACCGCTCGGTGCGACAGCCGCTGTTGTGGGAGCGTCGGTCGGCGCATCGAAGGGCTCAGCGGCATCCACACCGACGACATATTCATCGTCGCTCAACGGGCCGCCCAGTCGAGGCCTGAAGGCGGCGAAGAGACCGAAGTACAAGATGCCAGCCACAATGAAGCCCGCCAAGGCGGTCAGATCACCGACGGGCGCTGATCTTGCGATGAATCCGATGAAGAACTGCTGATTCGAGAACAGCAAAATCGAGAACACTGTTGCGACCACAAACGCGATCACGCCAGCAGCATTTCGGTACTTTGCGTGGTCGGGGATGAAGGCCGAGATCGAGGTTCCGCGACGGATCAGACGATCGACCAGCACGATTCCGAGCCACGGGGCGATCCAATACGCGATCACGAGCAGGAAGTTCTCGTAGTTCGCGGCGATGCTCTCGTTGAGGATCGAGACCAACGCGATGAAGAAGCCGATCACGCCGAAACCGACGGCGATGATCGCGCGGCGGAGCGAGAACGGGATCTTGATTCCGGCAGCCAGGAACGACATGGCGCCCGAATACACGTTGAGTGCGTTCGCCGCGATGGCGCCGATCGCGATGGCGACGAGCGTGAGGGTGGCGATCCACGCTGGCATGCTGTGGATGAACGCCGCCGTCGGGCTGGCATCCGCCGGAGCCGTGATCAACGCGGCCGCGGCACCCGCAGCCATCAGAACGGTGCACGAAACGAAATTGCCGAGGCCGGCGGCCACGCCGATCTTGACCTTGCTGGTGCTCTTGGGGAGGTAGCGGCTGTAGTCCGAGGCGTAGGGGTTCCAGCCTGCCGCGTAGCCGAAGGCAGCCGCGACGGTGAGGGTGAAGCCGCCGAAACTGAAGCCGCCACCCTTCACCGCGGAGTTGACATCCGCAACCGTGAAGATCGAGATCGTGGCGATCAGGAAGATCGCGCCGAGCACGATGCTGGCGTAGCGCTCGAAGAACTGCACGAGGTCGTGGCCGACGAACGCAAGAGCCACCTCGAGGATGACGACGATGATCAGTGCTAGCCAGGCGGGCATCCCGGTCAGGGTGGCCAGCGCGAGCGCACCGGAGACCGAGTTGACCGCGAACCAGCCGAGACCCGCCATGACGGTGTTGATGGCGGCGGGCAGGATGTTGCCCCGGCTGCCGAACGCCGTGCGGCTCAGCACCAACTGCGCGAGTCCCTCGCGAGGCCCCCAGGTCGACAGCACCCCCTGCGTCGCGGAACCGAGTGCGTTGCCGAGCACGATCGCGGCGAGCGACTGCCAGAATCCGAGGCCGAAGTACGCGACAGCGATGAAGCCGACGAAGACGGTCGCAAATTCGAGATTCGGTGCGCTCCAGGTGGCGAAGAGCTGCCAAGGGGAACCGTGGCGCTTCGAGGCGGGGATGGCCTCGATGCCTCCTGGTTCGACGGCGGTGGGACGAGCGGGGGCGGTAGTGGTCATGGCGCCACCTTAGGGATTCCTGGGGAGCGGCGGGAGTGCCGCCGAATTAATTTTTATCCAGCGTCAATGCGGGGTGGACGGAACAGCTCATTTCGTCGGGCCGGTCACATCGCGAAGACGTACTCGGAGAGCCGTGTCCAGCCCTCCGGGCTCGCCGATGCGGTCATCGGCAGGTACTTGATGACGCCGCCGTCGGGGAACGTCCAGGTCACGACCTCATTCCCGGTTCCGCATCCTGCGACCCAACTGGTGACATCGTTGGAGGTGCCTGTGACCAGACAGACCGACGAACTGTTCTTGATGGCCAGGAAGACGTCGCGTCCATCCCAGCGACCTTGATATCGGGTGCTGTCCTCGCCGATCTCGATCGCGGTGGCGACGCCGGCCGGGAGATGATCCGTCGCGGACTGGGAGCTCGTCCGGAAGGCTGGCGTCGACGCGGTCAGGCTCGGTGTGGATGTCGGATGCGCGGACGGGCTCGACGACGGCGCGCAACTGCTGAGAAGCAGCGTGGCGGCTAGTGACGCCGCGAGAACGCCGGGGATACGCATGCCTTGAGAGTAGGTCGCACTTTCAGCGGGCCGGCAGCGCTCATTCGGGGGTGTCGCGTCCCGTATTCCGGGATCTATCAAGGATTTTCTTGTCCCCGGCCGTGTTCTGGGGGTAGCTGCGCGAAGGTATTCCGAAGTTTTATGAGTGTGCAGATGTCGGCATCGCGCCCCGTCAATTGACAGAATCCACCCGCCGAGGGTCCTCCGCGCTGGTGGGTTCAGCCCAGGAGCGGCTGTCGGTTGTCATTGACACACTCGAACATGTGTTCGAATATGGGTTATGGGTGTGAACGAGACGGCAGGCGATGCCGGGCGCGGTGGGCAGCCGCGACTGCTCGTGCTCTGGGCACCCGACTGGCCGGTGGTGGCGCACGCCCACGCCCACCGTATTTCGGATGATGCCCCTCTCGCCCTCGTCGACAAGGGTCTGGTTTTCGCGTGCTCAGCCCCGGCTCGGGCAGAGAGGGTCGTGCGCGGCCAGCGGATTCGGGAGGCGCAGGCCCGCTGCCCCCGGCTCCACGTGCTGCGGTACGACCCGGCCCTCGACGCACGGGCCTTCGAGCCCGTGCTGGCCGGGCTTGAGCAAGCACTCCCTGGGCTACATCCGTTGCGACCGGGAACGGTTGCTGTCCGTGCTCGCGGACCGGCCCGCTACTACGGCGGCGAGCAGGCCGCGGCGTTGACGGTGCTGGGTACGGTCGCCGAACTCGGGGTCGAGGTGGCGCGGGTGGGGATCGCGGAAGGGCTGTTCGCAGCCGAGCGTGCGGCTCGTTTGACTGGTTTTGACATGTCCGCTGCGCGAATTACTCGCCTGGCGGATGACCGCATCACCATCATCCCGAGCGGCGAGACCGCCGCGTTCCTCGCGCCATTGCCTGTGTCACTGCTTGAGGCACCAGAGTTGGCGAGTCTGCTGCCCCGACTCGGCATCCGCACCCTGGGCGGTTTCGCGGCACTCGAGAGACACGACGTGGTGGCGCGGTTCGGTCCACTCGGCGCACGGCTGCATGCGCTCGCGGGTGGGCGAGATCCGCGACCGGCGACCCCGCGCATCCCGCCACGGGATGTCGATGTGCAGGTGGACTTCGAGCCCGCCCTCGACCGCGTCGACCAGGTGGCCTTCGGGGTGCGGGCAATATCGGACGATTTCGTGAATGCGCTGCTTGCCCAGCGGCTGGTCTGCACGGCGTTGCGGGTCGAGCTGATTGGCGAACACGGCGAGCTAAGCGAGCGGGTGTGGCTGCATCCGCGCTCTTTCTCGGCGGCCGAGGTGGTCGACAGGGTCAGGTGGCAACTGCAGGGCGCACTGGAGCCGGGTGCGAAGACCATTTTCGGTATTCGCCGTGATGCCAGCGCCGAGGGTCGTCTCAACCCTCGGTCAACCAGCGAGTTGCGCTCTCCGGTGATCCGCGTGCGCCTCAGCCCCGAAGCCGTCGATCCGGTCGATGCGCACGAGCGCGGATTGTGGGGTACCGGACCCGACGAGAACGTGCATTCCGGCCTCTCGCGGGTGCAAGGCATGGTCGGGCACCGCGGGGTGCTGACCGCGACGCCATCGGGTGGCCGTTCCCCGGCCGAGCGACAGACGCTCGTGCCGTGGGGTGACCGGCCGCTGGTGGCGCGCGACCCGAAGAAGCCGTGGCCCGGTGCGCTGCCGCCGCCAGCACCGGCAACCGTCTACGAGCTGCCGCGGCAGATCGCGGTGCAGGATGCGCGGGGTCGCCCGGTCGCGGTCAACGAGCGTGGCGAACTCAGCGCCCCGCCTACCGCTATGACGTCGGGCACCGGCGCGCGCCGCAGCATCACGGCCTGGGCCGGCCCGTGGCCGCTCGAGGAACGCTGGTGGGATGCCGCGGCCGTCCGCAGCGCGCACCGTTTCCAGGCTGTTGATGGCGAGGGCATTGGGTGGCTGCTCGTGCTCGACGGCGAGGGCTGGTGGGCGGAGGGCCGATATGACTAGCGCCCGTCTCGGGCATCGGTTGTCACGTGCGCTGAAAGATTGCGGTGCGTCGGTAGTCGGTGCCGTCAGCGTTGCGGGCGATCAAGCCGGCGTCAACGAGCGCGCGGCGCAGCGTGTTCGGGTCGGTCGTGAAGGCGAACAGCTTGAGCGTGAAGGGTTTCTCGTCGAGCACCTCATCGGTGCTGAGAAGGCGTTCGGCGACCCAGCTCAGCAACTCGCGCCGGTCCTCGGCCGCTTTCGGCCAACGATCAATGCGGCCGTCGGCGCGCAGCCAGCGATCGACGCCTTCCTTCTCGGTGCGGTTGCTGGCGAGCATGGCGCGCAGGTGGCGCTCGTCGAGCTGACCGCCCGGGGTGAGCAGTCCGCTCTGGGTCAGGATGCGACGGGCATCCCGTCGCTCTATCGCGTTCAGGGCGGGATCACCCTCCGCGATGATCTCGGCCAGGGCTTGGCGCAGCCGCGGATTCGCCAGCGTCGCCAGCACGGCGCGCCAGGCCTCGGGTCCGGGTTCAGAAGTAGAGCGTTCGGGATCCATGCCTCCAAAGTAGGCGGTTGACGATGGGCTGGAGCAACCCCCCGATCCCCTGGTCGGACTTCGAGCGCGCCCTCAGCGACAGCCGCCGCCCGCGGCAGATGCCGGCAGGCGTCGATGGCGGTGACACCCCGGCCTGGTCGCTCAAGCGCGGGCCGTACGTCGCGCCAGAAGGCATCGTGCGGGATCCGGATGCTCTGCCGTACGCCGAGTTGCACGCGCACTCCAGCTACAGCTTCCTTGACGGCGCATCCTCCCCAGAGGAGCTGCTCGAGGAGGCGGAGCGCCTGGGGCTGCATGCCCTCGCGATCACCGACCACGACGGCTTTTACGGGATCGTCCGCTTCGCCGAAGCCGCCGAGACCGCCTCGGTGAAGACGGTGTTCGGGGCGGAACTATCACTGGGGCTGAGCGGTCCGCAGAACGGCGAGGCGGATCCCGAGGGTAGCCATCTGCTCGTGCTCGCCCGCCAGGAGGAGGGCTACCACCGGCTCGCCAAAGCCATCACCGAGGCCCAGTTGCGCGGCGGCGAGAAGGGGCGTCCGGTCTACGACCTCGAAGAGCTGGGTGAGATCGCGGGCGGGCACTGGGTGGTGCTGACGGGGTGCCGCAAGGGTGCGGTGAGGCAGGCGTTAAGCCGGTCGAGTACCGGCGAAGGCGCGTGTCGAAACTTAGTCGAGCAAGCTGATTTCGACACGCGGCCGGTGGCCGCTACTCAACCAGCGGCGGGTGAGGAGATCGATCGGCTCGTGCGGCTCTTCGGCCACGACAACGTCTACGTGGAGCTCCTCGACCACGGCAACCCGCTCGACAGCGAGCACAACGACATACTGGCAACACTGGCCGCGGAGCGCGGACTCCCGGTGATCGCGACGGGTAACGTGCACTACGCCTCTCCGCGGCAGAAGCACCTGGCGGCGGCGGTGGCGGCTGTCCGGGCACAGCGCAGCCTCGACGAGCTCGACGGTTGGCTGCCCGGCGCGGGTACAGCGCATCTGCGCTCGGGGCGGGAGATGCGCGCCCGCTTCTCGCGGTATCCGGGGGCGGTCGAGCGCACCGTCGAGCTCGCCGACGAGCTCGCCTTTCCACTGCGACGAGCTAAGCCGGCGCTCCCGAAACAGGAGGTGCCGCCCGGGCACACCCCCATGACATACCTGCGCAAGCTGGTCTGGGATGCCGTGCCTCGCAAGTATCCCGACGCCACCGAGGCCGACCGGCAGCGCATCGAGGCCGAGCTCGCGGTCATCGAGAAGAAAGACTTCCCCGGCTACTTCCTGATCGTGTACGAAATCGTCCAGTTTGCGCGCGGCCGCGGCATCCTGTGCCAGGGTCGCGGTTCGGCGGCCAACTCGGCGGTCTGCTTCCTACTCGACATCACCGCGGTCGACTCGATCTTCTACCAGCTACCGTTCGAGCGTTTCCTCTCGAGCCTGCGCGATGAGGAGCCCGACATCGACGTCGACTTCGACTCCGATCGGCGTGAGGAGGTCATCCAGTGGGTGTTTACGAAATACGGGCGGCGGAATGCGGCGCAGGTGGCCAACGTCATCCAGTACCGGCCGAAGAACGCGGTGCGTGACATGGCGAAGGCGCTCGGCCACAGTCCCGGCCAGCAAGACGCCTGGAGCAAGCAGGTGGAGCGCTGGGGCGCGCAGCTCTCGACCGACGGTGACCACGACATCCCGAACGAGGTGGTCTCCCTGGCGATGGAGCTCTTAAAAGCGCCGCGGCACCTGGGTATCCATTCGGGTGGGATGGTGCTTACTGACCGCCCGGTCGGCGAGGTGGTGCCGATTGAGTACGCCCGCATGGACGCACGGACGGTCATCCAGTGGGACAAAGATGACGCCGCCTGGATGGGCCTGGTCAAGTTCGATCTGCTTGGCCTCGGCATGCTGGCAGCGCTGCAGTACTGCTTCGATCTGATCCGCGAGACCACCGGCGAAGAGTGGGAGCTCGCCACGCTGCCGAAGGAGGAAAAGGCCGTCTACGACATGCTCTGCCGGGCCGACTCGATCGGCGTGTTCCAGGTGGAGTCGCGGGCGCAGATGGGCCTGCTCCCCCGGCTGCAGCCGCGCCGGTTCTACGACCTGGTGGTACAGATCGCGCTGGTGCGACCCGGTCCGATCCAGGGTGGGGCGGTGCATCCCTTCGTGCGTCGCAAGCTCGGGCAGGAGAAGGTGACGTACCCGCACGAGAAGCTGATCCCGGCGCTGGAGCGCACGCTCGGCATCCCGGTGTTTCAGGAGCAGTTGATGCAGATGGCGATGGCTGTCGGCGAGTGCTCCGGCGAAGATGCCGACTTGTTGCGCCGCGCGATGGGCAGCAAACGTGGGCTCGAGAAGATCGAGACCCTGCGCAAGAAGCTCTATGCGGGGATGGCATCGAACGGGCTGGTGGGCGACGTCGCCGACGAGATATACGGCCGCATCCAGGCCTTCGCTAACTTCGGCTTTGCCGAGAGCCACAGTCTGAGCTTCTCGCTGCTCGTCTATGCCAGCTCGTGGCTGAAGCTGCACTACCCGGGCGTGTTCCTCGCGGGGTTGCTGCGGGCGCAACCAATGGGCTTCTACTCCCCTGCGACCCTGAGCGGGGATGCGCGGCGCCACGGCGTCGAGGTGCGCCGGCCCGATCTGCAGCTGTCGGGGATCGAGCCGGGGATGGAGCTGCTCGCTTCGGAGCGCTCCGCATCCGGTCTCGCGTCCTGTTGCGATCGCCACCAGCCACCGGTCGGTAACTTCGACCGCTCCGAGCCGGAGTCTTACGCCGACCACCGCCGCGATGGCAACTGGGCTGTGCGGCTCGGCATGGCCGCCGTCAACCGCATCGGCACGAAGGTGGCGCAGCGGATCGTGCATGAGCGCGAGGTATCTGGCCCGTACCGCTCCATGGAGGATCTGGTGCGCCGCGTCGGGCTCACCACCGCGCAGCTCGAGTCGCTTGCGACCGCCGGCGCCTTCGACTGTTTCGGGCTCAGTCGACGCGAGGCCCTCTGGCGAGCCGGTTCGGCGGCGGAAGATCGCGCGGAGTTCCTCGCCGACTCGGTGGTCGTCGTACAGCCCCCGCTGTTCGCCGACCCGAGCGCGTTCGAGACGCTCGCCTCGGACCTCTGGGCGACGGGTATCTCCACCGACGACCATCCGCTCCGCCACTTCCGCGCGGGGCTGACCGAACGCGGCGCGCTCTCTTCGTACGACATGCGCTTCGCCGAATCCGGCCGCAGGATCGAGGTTGCCGGACTGGTGACTCACCGTCAGCGGCCGGCTACGGCATCCGGGATCACCTTTCTTAACCTCGAGGACGAGCACGGTCTGGTCAACGTGATCTGCTCGGTGGGCGTGTGGGGGCGCTACCGGCGCGTGGTGCGCGAGTCGCCCGCTCTAATTGTGCGCGGCATCCTGGAACGCTCGGAGGAAGGCGTCACCAATCTCCTAGCCGACCGTTTCGAGCCGCTCCGCCTCGGGGTCGTGCATCGCTCGCGCGACTTCCAGTAGCGGGTAACTCTGATGACCCCAACGGGGGACAGTCGACCGGGCGCCGGGCTCCGAACCCATTGAACACACCCGAAACCCGAGGCCACCGTGACCGCATCCGAATCCCGCCCCGCCCACTTCGCGCTGCGCGCGTGGTACGCGTTCCGAATGCTGCGGCTTCGCAGCCAAGTGCAGCCGCAGGACGTACCCGCGGTGCGCAGTGGTGATCCGCGTGCCGACCGCATCGTGCTGATCGGCAACGGCCCCAGTCACGGCTGGGGCGTTGTGACGCACCAGCTCGCCCTCGTCGGTCAGCTGGCCTCCGCGGTCGCGGAGCAGACCGGGCGGGCATGCGACGCGGATCTCATCGGTGCCGAAGCTATGAACGTGCGCTCTGCCCTCGCCTGGATCGGGGATCGCGAACTCCGCGGCGACGACGCCGTCGTCATCATGATCGGCTTCAACGACGCGCTGCGATTCACTCCCGTGGCGAGCTGGAAGCGCGAGATGCGCGCCCTGCTCGACGGGATTACCCCGCGAATGCGTCGGGAGTCCACGGTCACCGTCGTTGGCATCCCGCCGATCCAGTCGTTCAGCGCCTACGGCAGCCTCGTCGCCCACCTCAGTGAGAGGCATCGCCTGCTGCTGAACACCGCCACGAAAAAAATTGCCACCCTGCGTGGGCTCAGCTACCTCGATCTTCCCGTCGGACGGGCCGGGAGCGGGCACAAGGCATCTGCGGAGCTCTATCGGGAGTTCGCGGTTCGCATCGCCAAAGACATCGCCCCCCAACTCGTCGCGGTCCGACCCGCGCCCGCGCCGCGCGCTGCTCAGAAGGACAAGGTTTGGGACTGGAGCGGGACTGGCGCGATCGTCGCGGCCGCGCGCCACGGCGGCGAGGCGGACCTGAAGCGCCTCACCGAGAAGGCGCAGAAATCGTTCGGCGTCGAACTCGCGGTTGTGTCACTCGTGGACGGCGACCGCCTCTACCACGGCAACAACACCGACGTGATGCCAGCCTCCGTGCCGCTGGAGCTGTCGTTCTGCAAGTACACGGTCGAAAGCGGCGAACCTGTCATCATCCCGGACACCGGTCGCGACGCGCGTTTCCGGGACAACCCGCTCGTCGACGTGTCGTTCATCAACTTCTACGCCGGTTACCCCCTGCGCGCCACCGATGGCCACGTGATCGGCTCCTTCTGCCTCCAGGGATCACAACCTCGACGTGAGTCTTCGGTCGCGATCGACCTGCTGCGCGAGCTCGCACTGGAGGCCCAGGAGGTGCTGCGTGGTTACGAGACCGAGTTGCCGGAGCTGAGCTTGGCCGCGCCCGTATTGGCCCCGCCAACGGGCAGCCCAATGTTCTTCGACGACGTCGCCTGACCGTCGGGGCTGACTGTTCGGTAGGCCTCACCGTCAGGCGCGCGCGGCCCGTTCGGCCTCGGCGAGCAGCACGCAGTCGCAGAGCCCCGAAATCGCAGCTTCGACGTCCTCCAAGCTCGGGAAGCTCGGCGCGATGCGGATGACCGCGTCATCCGGATCTTCGCTGTAAGGGAACGCGGCGCCGGCCGGCGTGACGGCGATGCCCGCCGCCTTGGCCAAGGCGACGGCCCGCGTCGCTGTGCCCACGGGGGCAATCAGCGTCACGAAGTACCCCCCCAGCGGAGCCGTCCAGCTGCCGTGTCCGGTCAGACGCGCAGATAGCACCATGTCGACAAGCGCAAACTTCGGCTCCATGATCTCGCGGTGCTTACGCATGTGCGCGCGGACACCCTCGGGCGAGCCGAGGAAGCGGGCGTGCTTGAGCTGGTTAACCTTGTCCGGGCCGATCGACTGGACGCCCGCGTGCCGACGGTACCAGTCGATGTTGGCGGTCGACGCGCCCAGGAACGAGACGCCACTGCCGGCCAGCGTGATCTTCGAGGTGGAGGCGAACACGAGCGGACGATCTGGGTTGCCGGCCGCCGCCGCAAGACCCAGTATGTCGATCGCGGGCTGCTCGTCGGCCGTCAGGTGGTGCACGGCGTAGGCGTTGTCCCAGAAGATGCGGAAGTCCGTGGCGGCCGCCGGCAGTGAGACCAGCGCCTTCGCCTCCTCGGCCGTGAGCGTCTGGCCACCGGGGTTTGCATACATTGGCACCAGCCACATGCCGCGTACCGACGGGTTCTTCAGGTGCTCACCGATCGCGTCGAGGTCGAGGCGATGGCCCTCCACGTACGGAAGTGGGATCATCCGGATGCCGAAGGCCTCCGTGATGGCGAAGTGCCGGTCGTACCCAGGCACCGGGCACAGAAAGCTGATCTGCTGGTCGCGCCAGGGCACCGTATTGCCGGGAACGCCGTGGAGCAGCGCGTGCACGATCACGTCGTGCATCACGTTCAGACTCGCGTTGCCAAGTGCAAGGAACTGCTCGACGGG
>JAYTXO010000315.1:0-2291 GCA_043742905.1 Microbacteriaceae bacterium
GCGCCGCAGTACGGATCCGCGAAGGACCCGATCAACCTGCTCGGCTATGTCGCCGAAAACCTGGTTGCTTTCCCGGCTTCCACTGTGCAGTGGCACGAGCTCGACGACGCTCTCAACCACGGTGATCGGCTAATCGACGTGCGAAGTCCCGCCGAGTTTGCGGGCGGCCACATCGCGGGGTCGGTCAACATCCCGCTTGAGCAGCTGCGCGACCGCCACCACGAGATCGGCGGTGACCTGATCACGCACTGCCAAGTCGGCCAGCGCGGCCACACCGCCACCCGGATGCTCACGCAGCTGGGTCGCAGAGCGCGCAACCTCGACGGCGGCTACCTGACCTGGAAGGCCGGTGTGCGGCCGTAGCGCCGTGTTCACATGGACTTCAGGATCGCAGACGCGTTCATTCCTGCACCGGCTCGCATCCCGTGGCCATTGCGGGTCGGTCTGTGGATCGTGCGACGTCGCACCGGTGCCGACCTTCTGCCACCCCGCCTTCTCGCGTGGTACCCCCGAGCTGCCGTCGCCTCGGGCATCCTGGAGTCGCTCAGCACGCACCGGGACAGGGACATCAGCGAGCGAATGCTGAAAATGGTGCGCATGACCGTGTCATTCACCGCCAGTTGCCCGTTCTGCGTCGGGATGAACTCTGAGGGCTGGGAAGCGCTGCTCTCGGTCGAGGAACTCACCGCCGTCCAAGGACTGCTGCCGCTCGAGCAAGTCGACAGCCTCAGCTCACGTGAGCGGCTGGCCATCGAGTTCGCCCGGTTTGCCTCGCAAACGCCTCTGGCTTTTCCCGCAGACTTCGGGCAGCGACTGACCGCGGAGTTTACAGAACGCGAGATCGTCGTCCTCGCCGCCACAAGCGCCCAGGTGAACTACTGGGCACGACTCATCCAGGGCCTCGGTTATCAACCCACCGGCTGACCAGTTCCTAGGATTTTCGCCCGTGGTTTTCGACTTCTGCCCGCTCGGCCTCTGTGCGCTGGTCCTCGCGCTCAACCGCCGAATTCGCTTCGCGGTTGGTCGGGTCGACATCTGTGCTCGTGATCTGCGACCCGCGACCGTCACAGTATGGGCTGAGTTCTGGCTCGGGGTGCCGCCGTGTCTGGACGATGAAGATAACGATCCCGATAGCGATCGCGACAAACGAAGCCCAGACGTTCGCGGGAATGCCGAAGAGTCGGTCACTTGTCGGATCGATCCTGATCGATTCAAGCCAGCTGCGCCCAAGGCCGTACCAGATGAAGTACAGGGCGATCGTGCGACCCCACCGCAGCCGGAACCGACGCTCCAGCACGAGGATGATCACGGCACCGACGAGGTTCCAGATGAACTCATACAGAAACAACGGATGGAACAGCGTCCCGGCGGGCAGGCTCTTCGGGAACATCGTGTCCGTCGGCAGGATCTGAAGGCCCCACGGGAGGGTGGTCGGCAGGCCAAAAAGCTCGTGGTTGAAGTAGTTGCCGAAGCGCCCGAGCGACTGCGCCACCAGCATTCCCGGCGCCAGCGCGTCGGCGAATGACCAGAACCGGATGCCCTGCCGTCGACATCCAATCAGAATGCCGAGCGAACCGCCGATCATCGCCCCGTAGAGAGCGTTGCCGCCATCCCAGATCGCGAACACGTTCCAGAGATTGGCGCCAGGGTAGAAGTAATCGCCGCCGTGCGTGAAGACGTGATAAAACCGCGCGCCGATGATCCCCAGGGGGATGATCCAGATCGCAATGTCGACGACGACACCCTTCTCGGCCCCTCGGGCCGTCAAACGGCGCGAGGCGATGAGCACGGCCGCGACGATTCCCACCAGAATGCACAGGGCGTAGGTGTGGATGGTCAACGGACCGAGATGAAATTGAGCCCACGACGACGGCGGACTCGGAATGCTCAGCGGGAGAGGCACGCTGCTCCTTCTCGGTAAGACCTCGGTCGAGATCGTCGACAACGTTAGCGTGAATAACGATCACGAAGGCTGAGATGTACCTCATGGCAGCCTTGCCGCCGCGCGATTCACGTCAGTGCCCGCCGTCCGCGCCCGCCGTCCGCGACTACTTCGTCGCCGAGGGCGACGGGCTCGGCGACGAACTCGGGTTCTTCGTGAAAGTGTCGCCGGCGATCTGCTGCACGAACTGGGCGAACTCGTTGGGCTCGAATCCGGTCGTGTACTTGAACTGGCTACCGTTGACGATGATCGTCGGGGTGCGGGCAATTGAGACGAGATCCGTGTTCGCGATCGGTCCGTTCAACGCACGGGTCGTTGCGGCGTGCACCCAGCTGCGAAAGCGATGGTC
>JAYTXO010000316.1:0-1649 GCA_043742905.1 Microbacteriaceae bacterium
CGCCACCAGAGGCACGTTGGTGGCACGTCGGCCGCCGAAGATGATCGCGTCGATGACGACGCCCCGCGGGTCGTCCCAGTCGTCCGAGATGGACGGGCACTGGGCGGCCGACACGGTGAAGCGCGAGTTGGGATGGGCGGCAGGGGTGTCGGATGCCGGCGTCCAGTCCTTGCCCGTCCAGTCGACGAGGTGGTCGGGCGGGCTCTGCGTGAGTCCCTCCCACCACACATCGCCGTCGTCGCGGAGCGCGACGTTGGTGAAGATCGTGTTTCCCCACATGGTTTCGACGGCCGTGGCGTTCGTCGCGGGTCCGGTACCGGGGGCGACACCGAAGAAGCCGGCCTCCGGGTTGATGGCGCGCAACTTGCCGTCGGGGCCAGGAGCTAGCCAGGCGATATCGTCGCCAATCGTCTCGACGCGCCATCCGGGGTTCGTTGGTCGCAGCATCGCGAAGTTGGTCTTTCCGCAGGCGCTCGGGAACGCGGCGGCCACGTGGAAGGCTCGGCCGCGCGGGTTGGTGACCTTGAGCAGCAGCATGTGCTCGGCCAGCCACCCTTCGTCTCGCGCGATCACGCTCGCGATCCGCAGAGCGAAGGCCTTCTTGGCGAGGATCGCATTGCCGCCATACGCGGAACCGTACGACCAGATCTCGCGGGTCTCGGGGAAGTGCGAGATGTACTTCGTCGCGTTACACGGCCAGGCGACATCAGTCTCGCCGCGTTGCAGCGGAGCGCCGACTGTGTGCGCAGCGGGAACCCAGTCGACACCGGTCGTGATCTGATCGAGCACGGCCGAACCCATCCGGGTCATGATGCCCATGCTGACCACCACGTAGGGCGAGTCGGTCACCTGCACGCCGTATCGCGAGAGCGGGCTGCCGAGCGGGCCCATCGAGAACGGGACCACGTACATCGTCCGACCGCGCATTGCGCCGCCGAACAGGCCGTTGAGTGTCTCGCGCATCTCGGCTGGATCCGCCCAGTTATTCGTGGGGCCGGCATCCTCGCGCGATTCGCTGCAGATGAAGGTGCGACCTTCGACCCGAGCGACGTCGTCGGGGTTACTGCGGGCGAGGAAGCTATAGGGCCGATGCTCGGGGTTGAGTTGGATCACGGTGCCCGAATCGACCATGCGGCGCAACAGCTCATCTTGGTCAGACCGGGAACCCGTGATCCAGACGACGCGGTCTGGGGTGGTCAAGGCCACCATCCTGTCGACCCACGCGACGATGCGGGGATCGGCATTGTCGGGCGCCACAGATACAGCACGGCTTTCACGCGCGATCGGCGCAGGCTGTCGTTCGCTCAACACGATCTCCGGGCCTGAGGCACGCGGGGCGGTCAAAATCATCATGCCCTCCATCTATTCATTCGGTGACGCGAACGCATTGGGTTGGACTTCTCGTCGAAGAATCTCCCTGATTTCTACTCTGCGCCCATTTTTTAGGTTGAATCCGGGATTCGGGGAGAGAAGAATGCCGAAAGTTTCCGTATGCTGCTTTTCGTGAATGATCTCGCTACCCTGGGCCAGCGGATGCGCCACTTCCGCACCGCGGCCGGACTGACCCTCGACCAACTCGGCGCGCACGTCGGGATCGCTTCCAGCCAGCTCTCGCTGATGGAGAACGGCAAGCGCGAACCACGGCTCTC
>JAYTXO010000317.1:0-3987 GCA_043742905.1 Microbacteriaceae bacterium
TACAGCTACGCGCTGCGGGATGCGGTTGCTCTGGTCACCAAGTCGGGCATCCGCCTGGTCGAGGTGCACATCTCAAACCCTCATGCGCGCGAGGAGTTCCGGCACACCAGCGTGATCTCGGCTGTTGCGACAGGAGTGATCGCTGGGTTCGGGTTCGACTCGTACCTCTTGGCGCTCCGCGTGGTCACCCCCGCGGACTAACCGCTCCCGTACACTCGTGGGGGCGCTTCAGCGCCTTGGTCTCGACACGCGGCTTCGCCGCTGCTCGACCAGCAGACTTCAGAACGGAAACCTCCACCATGGCCTCGACGAACGACATCAAGAACGGCAGCGTCCTGAACCTCGACGGACAGCTCTGGACAATCGTCGAGTTTCAGCACGTTAAGCCGGGCAAGGGCGGCGCCTTCGTGCGTACGAAGATGAAGAACATCATGAGCGGGAAGGTCGTCGATCGCACCTTCAACGCCGGTAGCAAAGTCGATTTCGCGACGGTCGACCGCCGCGACTTCACCTATCTGTATCGCGACGGAGACAGCTTCGTCTTCATGGACGCCACCGATTATGACCAGACGATGGTCCCGAGCAAGATCGTGGGCGACGCTGCCAACTTCATGCTCGAGAACCAGACGGTCACGATCGCGACCAACGAGGGCGAGCCGCTGTACGTGGAACTTCCCGCGTCGGTCGTGTTAGTCGTCACGTACACCGAGCCGGGACTCCAGGGCGACCGCTCGAGCGCGGGCACCAAGCCGGCCACGCTCGAGACCGGCTACGAGATGCAGGTCCCGCTGTTCCTCGAGACGGGCACGCGCGTCAAAGTGGACACTCGGACCGGCGACTACCTCGGCCGCGTCACCGACTAGGCGGCTGTCTTTCATGAGTGCACGCACCAAGTCGCGCAAGCGAGCCCTCGATATCCTATTCGGAGCCGATCTGCGGGAGCTCCCGATTGCGGGCCTCCTCGACGAGGAGGCAGCCCGAGCCGAGACGAACCCACGGCGCGAGTCATCGTGGCCGTACGCGCGTGACATCGTCGAGGGTGTCGCCTCTCATCTTGAGGATCTCGATGTCGTGATCCGCGAGCATGCCGACGGCTGGCCGCTTGAGCGCATGCCCGTTCTCGACCGTGCGATCGCCCGGATCGGTGCGTGGGAGATCCTCTACAACGACGAGGTCCCGGATGGCGTCGCCATCGCTGAGGCCGTCGAACATGCCTCGCTGCTGAGCACCGAAGACTCGGCCGGCTTTCTCAACGGGCTCCTGGGTGCGATCGCCCGTGACAAGGCCGCCGAAGCGAGCTAGTTCGACACCCGCCAGGCGGATCAGAGCGGACGGTCGGTGCCGATCGTTGCGAGTCGTTCTAGGGCGCTCAGAGCGTCCCGCAGCGCTGCCACCTCGTCTTTGTCGAGTTTCTCGAGTAAGTCAGCAAGCAGTTCTGCCCGCAGCGATCGGGCACGGATGATCTCGTGTTCTCCTTGCGCGGTCACACTGACGAGAATCGAACGCCCGTCACGGGCGTCCGGCTTGCGAGTCACGAGACCGAGCTTCTCCAGATCACGCAGTGTGCGGGTCATGGTCGGCGCACTGACGAACTCGCGCTGAGCTAGATCGCCGGGACGTATCGGGCCAACGCGGAACATCGTTGCCAAGGCAGCGAGGTGGCCCTGGCCAAGGCCCTTTCCTGCCGCTAGCATCCGGCGGTTGGCACGCCCAATCGCGAACGAGAGTCCGCGCGAGAGTTCCTCGATTGTCGACGCTTCGCGGTCCGGCACTCTTTGAGGATAACGGCGGATTGTCAGGATTCGACACGCAGCAATTCTCGCGGTCGAGTCTGCTCCACAATGGGACGACACCGACCCCAGGAGATCCCATGTCCCGCATTCCTACCCGCGTGGCCGCCGCAGCAGGCGCCGCGCTCCTTCTTGCGGCTCTCGCAGCCTGCTCGTCTAGCGCCCCCTCGTCTTCGGCGGCGGCGAAATCCGACTATGTAACGAGCGGGAAACTGACCGTCGCAACCGGCGAACCCGCCTACTTTCCGTATGTCATCGACGACAAACCGCAAAGCGGGAAGGGCTTCGAGTCTGCGGTGGTCTACGCGGTTGCCGAGAAGCTCGGCTTCGCGAAAAAGGATGTCGTCTGGGTGCGTTCCACTTTCGACGAGGGCATCGCACCGGGTGTGAAGGCCTACGACATCAACATCCAGCAGTACTCAATTACCGCCGATCGCGCGAAGAAGGTGGACTTGTCGTCGTCGTACTATTCGACGCCGCAGGCGGTCATCACGGTCAAGGGTTCGAAGGCCGCCTCGGTGAGCTCTCTCGCAGGATTCAAAGATCTGCTGGTGGGGGCCGCGACGGGCACCACAAGCTTCGACAGCGTCGAAAAGATGATCAGGCCGACCGCTGGTGCTCAGGCCTTCAACTCGAATGACGACGCAGTTCTCGCGCTGAAAAGTGGGCAGATCGACGCACTGGTCGTCGACCTGCCGACGGCGTTCTATCTGACCGGCGTTGAACTCGCCGACGGGCTGCTGCTCGGCCAGCTCCCAACCACCGACGGAGTCAGCGACGAGTGGGGCGTGGTGCTTACCAAAGGCAGCCCGCTCACGGCGAAGGTGACCAAAGCCGTTGACGCTTTGAAAGCCGACGGCACCCTCACGAGGATCTCGTCGACTTGGCTCGGGGCGGATGCCGGTGCGCCGGTTCTGAAGTAGCGGTCCAGTAGTTTTGAACAATGCCTGACGTCGTCCGCGAGACGCGGCGTCCGAGTGAGATCGAGCTCGGCCGCCGTGGTTTCCGGCGACTCCAGACCACTCGGTCGATCGTGATCGCCGCCATGAGCACCGTGGTGTTCGCCGTGATCGTCTGGATCACGATTGTGAACACACCGGGTTGGAGCTCGGTTCAGCAGAGTTTCTTTGATCCCGCCACCTGGGCGAAAGCGTGGCCCCGGGTGTTCGCGGGTTTTGGGCTGAACATCCGCGTTCTCGTGGTGTCCGCCATCGGGGTGGCCGTTTTCGGCACGCTGATCGCCGCGATTCGTACCCTCCGTGGCGCGGTGTTCTTTCCACTCCGCGTGCTTGCGGCGGGCTACACCGATCTGTTCCGCGGCCTTCCGCTGATCATCGTTCTGTATCTTGTCGGCTTCGGGATCCCGGGATTGCGGCTCACCGAGACGCGGGTCCCGGCGGAGGTCTGGGGGACAGTTGCGCTGATCCTGACCTATTCGGCGTACGTGGCCGAGGTGATTCGCGCGGGGATTGAGGCCGTGCATCCCTCCCAGGTGCTTGCCGCCCGCGCGCTCGGGCTGAGCCGTGCGCGCACCATGCGCCTGGTGGTGCTGCCGCAGGCGATTCGCAAGGTCACGCCAGCGCTCATGAATGACTTCATCTCGATGCAGAAGGATGTCGGCCTCATCTCGGTGCTGGGAGCCGTTGACGCCGTGCGCGCCGCCCAGATCGAGACCGCATCGGCCTTCGATTTCACGCCGTACGTGCTGGCCGGCGTGTTGTTCGTCATTCTGGCGCTGCCGATGATCCGGCTCACGGACTGGTATTCGGCGCGCTTGCGTCGACGTGAGCAGATGGGTGGTGTGTTGTGAGCGTGCTGCGCGCCGAGAACGTATGGAAGGCGTTCGACCAGCGCGAAGTGCTGAGAGGTGTCCACCTCGATCTCGGCGCCCACGAAGTCGTGGCGATGATTGGGCCAAGCGGCTCGGGTAAATCGACCCTCCTGCGTTGCCTGAACCTGCTCGAGCGCATCGACGACGGGCGGATTCTGCTCGGCGATGAAGACATCAGCGACCCACAAGTGAAAAAAGATGCGGTGCGAGCCCGCTTCGGCGTGGTGTTTCAGGCATACAACCTGTTTCCCCACCTGTCTGTACTCGACAACGTGACGATCGCCTTGCGGTCGGTGCACGGGGTGCGCCGTAGGGATGCAGAAGCCCAGGGCCTGGGCCTGTTGGAGCGGATCGGTCTGGCCGACA
>JAYTXO010000318.1:0-3771 GCA_043742905.1 Microbacteriaceae bacterium
AGCGGAGTGCGCTCCTCCTTTTGCAGCCTGATGCAGAGCTCCTGGAGCTCTGCCACGACGCTCGTGAGCTTCGCCAGGATGGCTTCGAGCTTCTGTTGCTTCGGAACGTTGTCGCCTACCTTGTTTTCCATCTGTCGTCCCGAGAAAGTGAAGTCGGAGCATAAAATATCAACGGGCCGCTAACTCCCCAGAGAATCCTGGTACCTGCGCTCGAGCTCCGCGAGCCACTTCGGGCGCTCCTGTCGTGAACGTGCCCGGCGCATGATCGTGCGCCGGATCTCCGCGTCACGTTGGGACGGTGGAATGGGAGCGTTTCGATAGGGAATCAAGTCGTTCGCCATGAAAGGAGCGGGATGGCGCACATGGGCATCGAGGGTCGGCAAGAGTGTCGGCCCCTCGACCACGATGCGTATGCCGGCATGGGCGTGCCCGTGAATCCGCCGTTCGTGTCCTTTGGGCAGTCGGAACGACCGTTCCAGAGCAAGGTTATCGTTCGGAAGCGCGTCGTTGTGGACCTTCACGAAGAGCCCTGGAGCGAAGCGTTCCATCACGCCGGCCATGCGAATGCCGACGGAGGACTCGCTCGCTCGAAACAGGCCGGCCATCTCCTCGAAGTCGTTCTGGCGACTTGTCCGCGGCCCGGTGGTGGCGTCGAGAGTACTGTAGACGACGCGGAGATCGACGACGTAGCTCGCCACCTGATCGAGCGTGGCTTGGACCGGGGCCGTTCCCTTGTCGATACACCGGATCAACTGCCTCAAATCGCCTTCGTAAGGCCCCCCTTTTTCCGCTCTACACAGCGTTGCATCGAGCTCCGTACCTCGTGAAGTGCCCCCGCCATGCGGAGGCCGGGTGGATCCAGAGGCCCTCCTTGGTCGTCGTTCAGGATCCCGCGAATCGTTGCGGCATACGCGAGGACCACGTCGGCGTCAGCTCGGGCACGGGACTCCGGGCTAGACATCTCAGCCTCCATCGCCCTCCGGGCGGCAGGCGCGTTTGGCGCTGGAGCCTTGGGTCTCTGCGACGGCACCGCGGGCGCAGCGAGCTCGGCGGGCGGTGGCGAGGCGTCTTGAACCGCCGGAATCAGCGGAGCGCGTTCGCTCAAGATACGCCGCTCGACGTCTCGCAGGCCGCGCACTTTGCGGCGCATCTGGACCTTGGCGTGGCCATCGATTTCGAGCACAGGCTTCGCGACATCGCGAAGGAAGTGGTTTGCGCAGTACCGGTGAGCGACCCCGGGAAACACCTCGGCGATGCCGGTCACGAACGCCTGTTGCTTGTCGGAGATCCAGAGTTTCACCGGCTTGCCGACCGTCTTGACCCAGGCGGCCGCCTCCTCAAGAACGTGCTTGATCTCCTCCTCCGCGCTCGACAGGAGCGGCGTGGCGAACCAGATGCGTTGGGTCCTCAACTCGCGCACCACGTAAAGGGTCTCGTGCCCCTTCTCGGGTTGCAGCCCGTCGATGGTGAGGATAAGACTCTTCACCTTGCGGTAGTCGTCCACCCTCCGTCGGGGATCGCTCTCACGCGCCGCCACCATCGTCTGATAGCGCCGGACATAGTCCTCGATCAGATCCGGGGACACCACGATACCGAAGCTGTCCTTCATCTCCGAACGAATTTGTGGAACGCTCCAGCTGCGGGCAAATCGACGGTGCCCCATCCACAGGAAGAGTTTCCAGTCGATCATCCAGCGCGGCGGCGCCAGGTTCATCTCGGCGACCGCGGCGATCACCTCGGCGTGTCCGGGGCACTCCTTGACGGGACAATGGGCGAGCTTGCTCACCAGGTGGACCGGGCCATCGTCCATCGTATAGAGTCGCCGATCGCGGTGCTCATAGATGTACGTGAAGTGCTCACAGTGCGAGCAAATCCGTTCGTCCGGATCCGGCTCCAGCACCAACTTCTTGAACTGCGTATCAGGTTTCCAGCGAGGGCACCCCATGCAGCGCTCTTACAGCACAGAATGAGCCAAGTTCATGGGGAACCAGCGGCCCGTTGCAAATGAACCCCCTACTGAAGAAGCAGGAGTGACGCCATGCGAAAGCGAGTGTGTGACTGGTTCAACAGGGAGGGTGCCATTCGTTTTGAGCGAGGGGAAGATCTCGATTCGCACCTCGATCAGTGCGCGGCGTGCCGCGAGGCGCATGACGAGTACATCGGCATGGTGGCGCTGCTCCCGCTCGCGCACGCGGAGAGCACGGACCAAGCTCGCGACCTGGCGCGGCGTGTCCGCCTGGCGATCGCGGCCGCGTTGGCGGCGCTGCTGTGCTTCTTCACGGGTCGCCGGGCAGCACTCGCCGCGCCGGGAGGGTGGCACGCGGCGCCGATGGGTCCTTTGCTCGCGTCGTGCATCGCTGTGGGGCTCGCTCTCGGGACTTGTGGTCTCTTACAGCAAGACCATGTCGCGCGCACACCATCCGCCTCTTCAATGCAGAGCGGCCCGGCGCTCGAGATCGTCGAGGCGCCCTCCGCGGCCACGACCTCGCAGGCCACACCAGTGTCGCCAGCGCCCGCGGTAACGGAGAGACCGGCACCACGTGCAGCGGCGGTGGCCGTCCGCGAGGCGATCGCTCCGGCCTCGCGGAGGATTCCCTCTCGACCAAGGTTTGCAACCTCGCCGGCTGCGCGCAGCGTTCAGGATCAGATAGATTCCGCCTCTGAATCTTCCGCGAAGGCCGCGCTCGGAAACAGTGCGACGCTTTCCGGTGGATCCATGGTGAGGTCCTTGATCTTTCATGGACTCGGCGCTGATTTCCGAACGGTATACCCGAAGCTGCTCCAATAGCTCTCGGGGCCATGTGGCCCCATCATCACCACAAAGACTAGCGGCGCGGAGGCCGCACAACCTGGCCGCATCGTCGCCGCGCCAATGGCTGTCGGTTTCGTACAACCGCGACACTTTCCTCGCAGCACCTCACGGTGAGGCCCCACGTTACGGGATCCCGCTCATGCGCTCCAGCTAGCGCACGGCGAGGACCTCAACGGCGGCAAGAGCCATCGCCGTGAGCACGCCGTCACCCGGGGAGGGAATCGCCGCGAGCACGCCGTCCCCCGGGGAGGGAGACAGCTCTTGCGAGGGGGCGAGCAGATCCCCTGCGTTGTCGGAGCCGCGGAGGAGCTCGCGCGCGACGAGGAAAATTGTTCGAAGATAAATCGTCGAGCGCCCAGCACCGCACATGCCCGAACGCCGTGCCGAATGCCCCCGCGTCGACGTCTGCATTCCTGTTGATCTTGAGCAGCGGGGCAGCGGGCTGCTCCTCGTCGGCGGGCTCGGGTGGAGGCGGCGGGGGCCTCGCGACATCGACCTCCTCCGCGGGCTCGGGCGGCACCGGCGGGCAAGGCGGCGCGGCCGCCACCGCATCCTCGACCGCGGGATTTCGCTCCAACTCGGCCGCGATCTGGCCATCGTGAGGCGAAGCCCGACAGGTCGGCCGCTCCTCAGCTCACCGTGATGCCCTCAACCCGATCCCGAACTTCGGAGTTTCGGCCCTGCGCTTGAAGCTCCCGCACCGCAATCTCCATGGCAATCCGGGCGCGTCCGCGCCCCGGCCGGGGCGTCCTCCGGGCGGGGTCCGTAGAATACAATTGACCGGCGTTTTACGAGGCGTCGAGGCCGGATTTCTAGACCATCCAAGCGCATGATTTTGCGCTGCTTTTGGCCATTTTCGCCCTAGAGCGTATCTCAGTAGGAATTATCCGAGAATCTCGGAGATTTTAACCTGGAAGGCGCGGAGGCTCTGGCGAGCCGACTTGCAAGGACGGGCGCGG
>JAYTXO010000319.1:0-1694 GCA_043742905.1 Microbacteriaceae bacterium
AGAAGGGTGGTCGTGCCGTAGAGATGGATTCCGAGGGCGTTGGTGAGCGGCAGGTTATAGGCGAAGATGTAGCCCGCCGCAAACACGATGCCGGGCAACGCGACCGCCGCGAGCAGGACCATATCGAGGAGCCTAGAGCTCACGCTGGTGCGGCCAGATGCCAGCAAACGCGCACAGACCACCGCGAGCACGGTCGTCACCGATGCAGCAATCGTCGCGGCCCGCATGGAGTGGAGCAGTGGCGCAATCAGGTCTGGGCTGGTGATCACCCGGGCGTAGTTGGCGATCGTCCAGGAATGGGATCCGGCGTACGAGCCAAGCCCGTCGATGAGTGACGCCGAAACGGCGCCGAAGCCGGGCACCCCGAGCGCGACGATAACGAGGAGCGTCATTCCGGTGACCACCCCGAGCTTCTGCAGCGGCGACAGATGCCGGCGCGTAGCGCGCCTCGAACGCCCGCCCAGCACCCGATAGCTGCGCCCCTTCAGCGCACGACTTTGCGCCCAGAGGGCGAGTACCACGAAGATCAGCAACACCCAGCTGATCGCCGAGGCGACTGGGAACTGCACCGGGAAAGCCTGCACCGCTGTGTAGAGCTCAAAGGTGGCGACGGTGAAATGGGAGTCATTGGCCAACGTCGACGCCACACCGAAGTCGCTCACCGACTCGGCGAAGACGATAGCGAGCGCTGCCCAGATGGCCGGCGCCAAGAGAGATATCACCACCCGCATCGACGCAACCGCTCCGCCGCCGTGGACCCGCACCGCGTCCTCGTACTCGTGCCCGAGGCCGCGGAGCGCGTTCGAGATCGCGAGGTAAGCGAACGGGACGCCCTTGACCGTGAGCACGATCACGATGCCGACCGGTCCGTAGAAGATGTCGCGTGCGACCGTCGGATCCCAGCCCAGCGTCTGCAGGACACCGTTCGGCTCGAGCAGGCGCTCCCATCCGAGGGCGATGAGATACGACGGGGTCAGAAAGAGGGCGAAGACGACACCGGTCCAGATGCTGCGGGCCGGCACATCCGTGCGAATCACAACCCAAGCCAGAGCAAAGCCGACGACTGCGGCTAGGAGCGCGGTCACGATCCCGATCACCAGCGAATTGACGAACCCGAGCAGTAGGTGCCCGGTGAGAGCGGTCGAGAAAGCCGAGAGCGTGAACCACTCGGGACCCTGCGACAGCAGCGCTGGAGAAAAGGCGACCGCGAGGAACAGCACGATCGGCAGGATCAGGATCGCGACAATCAGCAGCCAGAAGGCCGTGAGCGCGTTGAACCGGGGACTCCGCAGGCGCCGCCGGCGCGGACTCGCGTCCACGTCGAACTCCGCGCCAGCGCGCCCCTCCGCGCGAGCAAGGTCGCGGGGAGGGGCGAACTGGATGGCCACCAGGTCCTACTTGATGTTCGACTCGAACCAGGTCACGACCCGGGGCTGGAGCGGGCCCCAGAACGCCGGGTCGAGCGACTGGTATGCCGTCGGGAAGGCCGGCAAGTCTTTCAGGGACTTCGAGTTATCGACAACCGGCCAGAACAGCGAGTCACCGGTCGCGTCCCCCGTCAGCATGACGGCCTGACCTTCGGGCGACACGACGTAGTCGATGAACTTCTTTGCCTCGGCCTGCTGGACCGCCGACGCACCCTTGTCAATCCCGATCACGCTTGGGAGAAGAGTGGACTTTGTCAGGTAGACGAC
>JAYTXO010000320.1:0-1842 GCA_043742905.1 Microbacteriaceae bacterium
TGCTCATCGGGGCCCACGACGAGTGACAAGACAGCGACCGCCGCTACCTCAGCGAACAGTCCATGGCCCGGCTCAACCCGCCCGCACCGACCGTCCTACGACGACCGCCACTGACACGACCCCCACGAAGGAGATCGCCGATACGGCATAATCGCCCACACCCGCAGAGCAACACGCGACGAGTTTCACCACGCCCCGGGACGCGACCGACTCCACTGAGGGAGTCACGGGTCTTGAGTGCTCAGTGGCACGTGGTTGCCATCGCGTCTAAGCAGGAAAGGGAATCTAGTGAACATGAACGCCACAGTGCCCGCAGCCACCGGCGTCACCGAGGGTCGCCTCGCCGATCTCCGCGCCTGGAACCTTGGCCTCGCGGGTTTGCACCTCGTGCAGGCGGTGGTGGTGGGCCTTCTCGCAGGCACCTTCTCCATCACGGTCACGTCGTCCATCCCCGAAGGTCCACCGGGAACAGCCGCCCCTGCCCCAAACTCCCTGTTCGCCGTGCCGATTGGAGGGGCGGTCGCCGTCTTCCTCGCTCTTGCCGCGCTCGACCACCTCGTGACGGCGACCGTTCTGCGCGGCACCTATGAGCGCGACCTGAGGCGGGGCATCAACCGGTTCCGCTGGGTCGAGTACTCGGTGAGTGCCACGCTGATGATCATCCTCATCAGCTTTTACTCGGGGATCACCAGCATCAACACCATCATCGCCGTCGCCGGTGCAAACGTCGCGATGATCCTCTTCGGCTGGCTCCAGGAATTGATGAACCCACCCGGTCGTACGACGACCACCATGCTGCCGTTCTGGTTCGGTTCGCTGGTCGGGGTCGCCCCGTGGATCTCGATCGCGTTCAACGTCATCGGATCCAAGACCGTCCCCGGATTCGTCTACGGGATCGTGCTCACTCAGGCCGTCCTGTTCTTCAGCTTCGGGCTCAACCAATGGCTGCAGTACCGCGGGATCGGCAGGTGGATCGACTACTCCCACGGCGAGAAGACCTACCTGGTGCTCAGTCTCGTGGCGAAATCCCTGCTCGCCTGGCAGATCTTCGGCGGGTCCCTAGCTGCCTGACGCGATGAGCTCGTGAGAAGCGTCAGGTGGGTAGCGGTTCTGGCTGAGCTTGGGCTTCGCCATGGACGGGCAACTGCCACTGGTCGTCGTTGCCGCACAGGTGCCCGAGCAGCGCCCCGTGCGGGCCGGCCATCGCACGTTCTGCGGTCAAGGTCTCACTGCTCGCGCCCGGTAGGTGGGTGCCGGACGCCGGTAGGGTGCTGCGTGCGCCCAGCGGCTCATCGGCCGTCTCCTTGTCTGCCTCCGGTCGGGCTCCGTCGCCCAACCTGTGGAGGACGACCGAATGACTGGTTCCACGCCGACCGTCAGTGAACTCCTCGTCGAGTACGACCGCGCCCGGGCCTACACCGATGACCTCTGGCGCGACCTGTCGGCAGATGAGGTGGTCTGGCGGCCCGATGCGAGCTCCAGCGCAATCGGGTGGCACCTGGGTCACCAGGCGCACGTCGCCCACTTCATGGTCCGGAACCTGACCGCCGCGGAGCCCAGCCCCGACCCTGAGCTCGACGACTTGATGGACTCGGCCCAGCCCGAGAAGTTCCGTGGCGCACTGCCGACCGTGGAGCGCCTGTCGCAGTTCCGGGACACGGTTGCCGAGCGCGTCCACGCACGGCTCGGCAACATCGCTGGTAGGCGTGTGAACTCCCCGGACCAGATGACCGTCGTCGGCACGCACCTTTTGACCACTCTGATCAACCACGAGTACCAGCACGATCAGTGGATCGGCGAGGTCCGCTTCCGCGACCTCGGCCACCCGCTCCCCGGCGATCC
>JAYTXO010000321.1:0-1963 GCA_043742905.1 Microbacteriaceae bacterium
GGCTCGCCAGAGTGCACGAAATACGGGCGACCGGAGACATCCACGACGGCCTGCGCGAGGGCGTCGTCGAGCGGGACGAGCGCGTCGCCAAAGCGCGCAATGCCGGCCTTGCCACCGAGGGCCTGCTTGATCGCGGTGCCGAGCACGATGCCGGTGTCCTCGACGGTGTGGTGCACATCGATGTCCGTGTCACCTTGAGCCTTCACCGTCAGATCAACAAGCGAGTGCTTGGCAAATGCGGTGAGGAGGTGGTCGAAAAACGGGACAGTCGTGTGGATGCTCGAGACCCCTGTACCGTCGAGGTCGATCGACAGGTCGATGCTCGACTCGCTGGTCTCGCGGATCAGCGTCGCGGTCCTCCCAGTACTCATGTTCATGAGCCTACCGGGCACCCCCGCCCCCCAATTCGGCCAGTGACTTGAGGAAAAACCCGGTCTCCTCTGCGGTTCCCGCTGTGACGCGGAGGGCGCCCGGGATACCGACGTCGCGGATCAGGATGTCGCGCTCAAGCAGCGCACGGAAGGTCGCCGCCGGGTCTTCAAGCCTGTCGAACAGCACGAAGTTGGCCTGGCTGTCGTACACGCGATAGCCGAGCTTCGGAAGTTCGACCAGCATCCGATCGCGTTGGGCAGCGATGTCGTCGACCATGGCGAGCATCTCGGGGGCATGCGCGAGGGCGGCGAGGGATGCCGCCTGGGTCAACGCGGAGAGGTGATAGGGCAACCGAACGAGTCGCAGCGCGTCAATGACCGCCGGATCCGCCGCGAGGTAGCCGAGTCGAGCACCGGCGAAAGCGAACGCCTTGCTCATCGTGCGGGAGACCAGCAGTCGCTCGCGGCCCGGCAGCAGGGTGCGCGCACTCAGCGCGCCCTGAGGCATGAACTCGGCGTATGCCTCATCAACGAACACAATGCCGTCAGTTGCGGCGTACGCTGCCTCGACCGTGGCCAGCGGCAGCGGCGTGCCGGTCGGATTGTTCGGCGCACAGAAGAAGACGATGTCCGGCCTCTGCGCGGTGATCGCAGCGACCGCGGTCTCGGGCGAGATCCGGTAATCGACGTCGCGCTCGGCGGTCAACCACGCGGTGCCGGTGCCCGCCGCGATGATCGGATGCATCGAATAGGTGGGCGGGAAACCCAACACGCTTCGACCCGGCCCTCCAAACGCTTGCAGGGTCTGCTGGATGATCTCATTGGACCCGTTCGCGGCCCACACCTGCTCGACGGAGATGTCGTCGCCGAGGTAATCGGCAAGGCTTTCACGCAGGGCCGTGAATTCGCGGTCGGGGTATCGATTGAGGGTCAATACCGCGTGGGCGAGGGACTCGACAATGTCACTCACGACCGCCTCGGGGATCGGGTGGGTGTTCTCGTTGACGTTCAGCGCATAGCGCACCGGCACCATTGGTGCACCGTAGGGGCGCTGCCCCCGGAGGTCGTCACGGATGGGGAGATCGGAGAGGGATGCCACTGCCCGATTCTACCGAGGACCATGAAACGGACCCCATTTCATCAACTCGCCGCCGGCGACACGGGAGCCGTCCCTTGCGGCACCACGGGGGCAGGGTCAAAACGACGAAGGACCGAGACCGGCTCAGTTGTCGTACTTGGCAGGGATGGCCAGGCGCTGACCGGGCTGCACGTCTCCCGACGACAGGTTGTTAAGCGTAAGGATGTCAGCCACCACGTCGCGCGGATCCGCGGTCGGCGCGATCGTTTCGGCGAGCTGCCAGAGCGACTCGCCCGGATCAACGGTCAAGTAATGGAACGAAGCGCCAGGTGCAGAACCCGTTCCGGCGACGGCACCCGTGGTGCCCAACCCAAAAGCGGCCGCCGCAATGGCGAGCGGAGTAGCGATGAGGAAGATGACCGCGGTGCGACCGCGGCGGGTGATGCGCAAGCGCGGCGACGCGGCAGCGGCGCCAAAATCTCCGAAGGCGATGGTGCTCATCGTGTTCTCCCGT
>JAYTXO010000322.1:0-2904 GCA_043742905.1 Microbacteriaceae bacterium
TGGGATGTGCGGATCGATTCGACGGGGGCGGGTGTGACGGCGCTGCTCGAGCGTGACCGTGCGCTCACCGAACTTCATCGGGGGCTGGCGTCAGCGACAGCGGGCCGGGGAACGATCGCACTCGTGACGGGCGAGGCCGGAGCCGGCAAATCGAGTCTCGTCGGCGCGTTCCTCGCGCAGGCTGCTGGCAATCCACTGGTGCTCCGGGGAGCGTGTGATCCCCTCACGGTCCCGCGGCCGTTCGGACCGCTCATCGACGCTGCAGGTGACGTGAACGCGGCCCTGGCGCGCACCATGATCGCCGGAGTCAGTCGCTCCGAAGCGCTCGCGCTCGGTCTGTCGCTCATCGACGGCAGCCACAGTGGTGCGCGGCCGACCGTGCTCGTCATCGAAGATGCCCACTGGGCCGACGATGCGACGTTGGACCTGTTGACCTACCTGGGTCGGCGCTTGCAACGCCATCGAGCGCTGATCATCGTGACGTTCCGAGATGAAGAGGTTGGGCCGTCACATCCGTTGCGAAGCCGATTGGGCGAGCTGTCCTCGACGATCGGCTTCCGAGTACAGCTCCAGCCGCTCTCGATCGAAGCAGTCGGCGAGCTCGCGCTCGGGAGCGGGCTCGACGTGCACGCCCTGCACGAGTTCACGGGCGGGAATGCCTTCGCGGTGACCGAAGTGATCGCCGCAGGAGGTGAGACGCTTCCGGGTACCGTTCGGGACGCAGTGCTCGCCCGGGCCGGCAGCCTGGCCCCCGACGCTCGCAGCCTGCTCGACGCGGCATCGATCGTGCCCGGTCGCGTCGAACGCTGGGTGCTCGAGCACATCGCCGCGACGATCGATGTCGGAGATGCAATGGACGCATGCATCGATCGAGGCTTGCTGCTGCCCGATGCCGAGGGCAACGTCTCGTTCCGTCACGAACTCGCCCGCCTCTGCGTTCTCGACGGGATGCCGGCCGGGCAGCGTCGGACCTTCCACGGTCGAGCGCTGAGCGCTCTGCGCGATCCGGCGATCGGCCGAGGCGATCCTGCGCGACTCGCGTTCCATGCCGCCGGCGCGGAGGACGGTGCAGCGGTGCTCGAGCACGCCCCGATTGCAGCAGCGCAGGCCGCAGGGCTCGGCGCCCACCGAGAGGCAGCGCGCCATCTCGAGAACGCAGCCCGCTACCGGCATCGACTCACGCCTGCTGTTCGCGCCGGGTTGATGGTGGACCTCGCCGCCGAGCTGATCATGATCGGCAACTACGATGGGTCGCTGTCGACCTACGACGAAGCGATCGAGGCGTACGAGTCGGTCGGTGATGCAGAGGCGCACGCTGACGCCCTGGTGGGGAGCACCCGCCCGGCCACGATGCTGGGTCGCGTCGCTGACGCGACGGAGCGCATCCGGCGCGCTGAAGCGCTGGTCGGCGCCGGTCCGCCTCGGCGAGCCTTGGCGAGGGTGATGGCCGCTCGGGCTTCTGCTCACATGCTCGCGCGCGAGTTCGACGCTGCTGAGGAACTGGGGCAGGTCGCGATGCACATCGCGCGGGTGGTCGGCGATGACCGTGTGCTCGCATCGGCGATGATCCAAAGTGGCATCGCGCTGGGAATGAGCGGCGACGATGCGGGGCTTGAAAGGATCCGAACCGGGATCACCGTCGCGCAGCGTGCGGGCGATGACGACCTCGTCGCGACCGGTTGGCTGCAGATCGGATCCGGCTACGGCGAGCTTCGTCGCTACGACATCGCTGTGCCGGCGCTGCTCGAGGGAATCGCGTACGCGGAGGCGCGCGAGAACGTCAATGCGTTGCACTACATGACCGCCTGGTTGGGGAGGTGTGAGCTCGAGCTCGGGCAGTGGGACGCCGCCGCGGCAGACGCCGGCGGCCTCGTGCGCAATCCGAGATGCCGTGGCATCAGTCGCTTCGTGGCGCTCGTGACGCTGGGCTGGTTGCGCGTCCGTCGTGGTGACCCCGAAGTCTGGGTGTTGCTCGACGAGGCTCTCGTCCTGGCGAGATCGACCGGCCACATCCAACGGCTCTGGCCGGTGGCGGCGTGTCGTGCCGAAGCGGCATGGATGGAACGACGCCTCGACGACGAGCTCGGGCTCGTCGACGAGGTGGCGACCATCGCAGCCGAGCTGCGGTACGGGCCGGCGCTCGACGAGCTTCGTTTATGGCGACGTGTCGATGACGATCTGGACCGCGGCGAACTCGGCGCTGCGCAGTTCCCGTTCGGTTCTGTCGACGGACGCCCGGACCTGGCTCGCGACCGATGGGCGGCGCTCGGCTGTCCATACGAGCAGGCGGTGGCGATGTTCGCGATCGGCGGCATCGACGACTTGCGTGGAGCGCATCGGATCTTCGACGCCCTCGGCGCCGCGCCGATGCGGGAACGCACCGCCAACGCCATGCGCGCGCTCGGGAGCTCCGCCCCGCGACGGCCCGCAGCATCGGCCCAGGCGAACGCTCACGCCCTGACCAACCGCGAGCTGGCCGTCTTGGGTCTCGTCGCGACAGGGCTGACCAACAAGGGCATCGCCGGTGAACTGCACATCAGCGTCAAGACCGTGGATCACCACGTCTCAAACGTGCTCGGCAAACTGGGTGTCCGCTCACGAGCCGAGGCTGCCGTCGCAGCGGAACGTCTCGGTCTGACCTCGACCGCCGTGAGACGGTGACGTCGTGGCGATATGGGTGGTCGGAGACGCGATATGGGCAATCTTCCCCATGTCGCAACCGAGGTTCGGCGTTCATGCTGGATCTCGTGGTCACCACCGGGACCACTGAACCCAGGAGGTTCCCATGCCCAAGTACGTCATCGAACGCAATATGCCCGGCGCTGGCCAGATGAGTGCCGACGATCTCCGGAGCGCATCGCAGAAATCGAACGAGGTCCTTGCGACCATGATGCCTCGCGCTCA
>JAYTXO010000323.1:0-6921 GCA_043742905.1 Microbacteriaceae bacterium
GATCTCAGTTCGCAGGTGTCCGGCGAGAGCGCCACCAGTCAGCGCCGGATGGTGCAGCAGCTCACACAGAGCCTCACCGCACTCGCCACCGTGCGCAGCGCCGCGATCAGCGTGGGTGGCTTCCCCATTACGGTGACCGACGGGCCGGCCCCCGAGACTAAACCGAGCGGTCTGCCGGATCCCGTCGGGTTCGAGAAGGGTGTCTTCGGCGCGCTCGTCAACGGCACTGTCCGTGCGCTCCCCGCTGTGGGCGCGGCCGTTGACAAGCTCGCGCCGGTCGGGGCGGTGGTGGGCCGCAACGGCACCGTTGTCGCAGTCCTGAGCTCGGAAGGAGTCTCGATCGTGCGCGGATCGGCCGCCGCCGTTCTGCTCGATCGGCGCGCGGGGTTGGTCGTCCCCTCCTCGGATCCGGAGGGTTTCGTCTGGAGTGTGCCCGCAAACCACCCGGGAGCGATCCTGGCCTTCGACACCCAAGCGAAAGCGCATCCGGTGGCGTTCAGCTACGACGGGACAGTGGTGTCGATGGATGTCTCGCGGGATGGCACCCGAGTACTGATCGCCCTCGCGACCGCCGCAGGCCCGAAGCTACTGGTCGCCGGCATCATCCGTGACAAGGATCTCGTGCCCACCGGTCTCGGCCCACCGGTCTACCCGGCGATCGGCTCCGGTGCACTGCTTGACGCCTCGTGGATCGACAGCGGGAGCGTTGTGGCGCTCGCGCAGAACGGCACTGCGACGGTGATCACCAGCTACGACCTGGGTGGTCGGACCCAGTCGCTCGGCACCGTCGACAAGGCGGTTGGTGTAGTTGGCGGCAACGGATCCGAAGGCATCCGCGTGATCGATACCTCGGGCACGGTGTTCGCGCCGAGTGGCAGTTTCGGCTGGCAGGACACCGGTTTGCGCGCCTCCTTCCTGGCCTCGCAGCAGTAGCTTTCTCCACCGACGGCGCGGTCCCACGTTGTGATGACATTCGCGCGCGGCACGGTGGTTCACGTGCTCACAACTCTCCGCGAGGCCGTCCTCGACGGCCTCGCCATCATCCTGCCGGTGGAGTGTGCGAGCTGCGGCGCGCCCGACCGCCCCGTCTGCGCGAGCTGCCGGTCGGCGCTCGTTCCCGATCCGATGTCCCGGCGTCTCGCCGACGGCACAGCCGTGTTCTCGGGGCTCGACTACGACGGTGTCGCGCGTGATGTTCTGCTGGCCTTCAAGGAGCAGGGGCGCGTCGAGCTCTCGCGGTTTCTCGCGCCAGCAGTTGCGGCGGCGGTCGGCGAGGCCTTCGCCGCCATTCGCTCGAGGCCTGGGCAGCAGCCTCAGGGCGCTTCGGCGGTTGAACTCGCCACCGTGCCCTCATCCCGGCGGTCCCGCCGCCGACGCGGCTTCGATCCAGTTGTCGCCCTGGTCGCCCGTGCCGGCCTAGATCGCGCGCGTGTCTTCGCGCCCGCTCGCCCGCATCCCGCGCAGAAGACGCTCTCGCTTGAGCAGCGTTCTGTCAACCTTGCCGACGTGTTCGCCGTTCGCGTGCCGGTCGCGGGGCGCCGCTTCCTCCTCGTCGACGACGTGGTGACGACGGGTGCAACCCTCTTGGCGGCAGCCGATGCGCTGCGGGCGGGCGGCGGCGAGGTGGTCGCGGCGGCCGTCGTCGCGTCCACGCCGCGACTCTACGGGGCCGCTGTCGGACTTCATCGGGAACGTTCAGCGACCTTTCCGTGACATCCCGAGGTAGCGGGTCTACGGTGGGGAAAAGCGCGGACGTGAAACCGCCTGACCCAGTCGGCTTCCCCGTGCAGGAGCAGGAGGAGGCTGCCATGGACATCACGATCACTGGTCGCGGCGTGGGGATCCCGGATCGGTTCGAGGACTATGCGACCGAGAAGGCCGAACGAGTAGAACACCTCGCGGAAAAGGCCCTCGCCCTCGAGATCCGGGTCTGCCGTCATCACGAGACGAATGGGTCAAGCGGTGATGATCGCGTGGAACTCACCCTGATCGGCCCCGGACCGATCGTGCGCGCTGAATCTGACGGCAACGACAAGTACGCCGCATTCGATCAGGCCCTGGACAAGCTCATGGAGCGCCTGCGCCAGGCCAAAGACCGAAAGAAGGTGCATCGCGGTCAGCACCGTCCGACCTCGCTCCGCGAGGCAACGGCAGGCGGATTCGTAGGGACCGGGATCACCCCGGCCACTCCCGACGCCATCGAACGGGTCAGCACGGGAGCCGTCCCCATCGCCGCCGAGGTCGAGGTCGAGCAAGACTGGAGTCCGGTCGTTATTCGGCAGAAGGTCTTCCCCGCTGTGCGCATGACCCAGGAGGACGCGGTCGACCATATGGAGCTGGTCGGCCATGACTTCTACCTCTTCATCGACGCCGCGAGTGACCGGCCGAGCGTCGTGTATCGGCGCAAGGGCTGGGACTACGGCGTCATCCACCTCGAGGAGGCCGACGTTCTGGCGGAGGCCTTGACGCATTGACCTGAGGGCCTTGAGCTGGCGCATTGACTTGGCACACCGACTTGGGGCACGGACTGGGGGCACGGCATCGCGCGAGCTCACAGACCCACTCGGTAGGCTTGCCTCGATTACGGGCCGGTAACGGCGGGAGACAATGTGCCCGCGCTGTGCTTCCCGCCGTAACCCGATGAGCGAGTGGAGTCCAACGTGGCGAACGTCCTCGAGAGAGTGCTGCGTGTCGGCGAGGGCCGAACCCTGCGCCGTCTCAAGAATTACGCGGAAGCGGTGAATCACCTCGAAGCGGCGTTCTCCGAGCTGAGCGACGAGGAGCTCCACGACGAAACCGTCGCGCTGCGTGACCGCTACGCCGGCGGTGAGTCGCTCGACGATCTGCTGCCCGAGGCCTTCGCTGCTGTTCGCGAAGCCGCCAAACGAACCCTTGGCATGCGACCGTTCGACGTGCAGCTCATGGGTGGCGCGGCGTTGCACCTCGGCAACATCGCCGAGATGAAGACCGGCGAGGGCAAGACGCTCACGGCCGTCTTCCCGTCGTATCTCAACGCGCTCACCTCGCGCGGTGTGCACGTCGTCACGGTCAACGACTACCTCGCAAGCTACCAATCTGAACTCATGGGCCGCGTCTACCGGGCGCTCGGCATGACCACCGGCGTCATCCTGAGCGGGCAGACGCCCGAGCAGCGGCGCGAGCAGTACGCCGCCGACGTGACCTATGGAACAAACAACGAGTTCGGCTTCGACTACCTGCGTGACAACATGGCATGGACCGCAGGCGACATGGTCCAGCGCGGCCACCACTTCGCCGTCGTCGACGAGGTCGACTCGATCCTGATCGATGAGGCGCGTACACCGCTGATCATCTCCGGTCCGGCGTCGGGCGAGGCCAACCGCTGGTTCGCTGAGTTTGCCGGCATTGCCAACCGCCTGATCCTCGAGGTGGATTTCGAGGTCGACGAGAAGAAGCGCACCGTGGGCGTGCTAGAGCCCGGCATTGAGAAGGTCGAGGACTACCTCGGCATCAACAACCTCTACGAATCGGCGAACACCCCGCTGATCTCGTTTCTCAACAACTCCATCAAGGCAAACGCCCTTTTCAAGCGCGACAAGGATTACGTCGTGATGAACGGCGAGGTGCTGATCGTCGATGAACACACCGGGCGCATCTTGGTCGGTCGTCGCTACAACGAGGGCATCCACCAGGCGATTGAGGCCAAGGAGGGCGTAAAAGTCCAGGCCGAGAACCAGACCCTCGCGACGGTCACGCTTCAGAACTACTTCCGCCTCTACTCGCGGCTCTCGGGTATGACCGGCACGGCCGAGACCGAGGCCGCCGAGTTCATGAGCACCTACAAACTGGGCGTCGTCTCGATTCCGACCAACCGGCCGATGGTGCGCAAAGACCAAGCCGACCTCGTCTACAAGAACGAGACCGCCAAGTTCGACCAGGTGGTCGAGGACATCGTGGGGCGCCACCGCAACGGCCAGCCGGTACTGGTCGGCACGACGAGCGTCGAGAAGAGCGAATACCTCTCCCGGCTGCTCGCCAAGCGTGGAGTTAAGCACGAGGTGCTCAACGCGAAGAACCATGCCCGCGAGGCGGCGATCATCGCCCAGGCAGGTCGCACCGGAGCCGTCACTGTCGCCACAAACATGGCTGGTCGTGGCACCGACATCATGCTCGGCGGCAACGCCGAGTTCCTGGCCGTCTCGCAGATGCACGACAAGGGCTTGAGCCCGGTCGACACCCCTGACGAGTACGAAGCCGCGTGGGATGCCGTCTACGAGTTGACAAAATTCAACGTCGAGACGGAAGCCGCAAAGGTCACCGAGGTCGGCGGACTTTACGTGCTCGGCACCGAGCGGCACGAGTCTCGTCGCATCGACAATCAGCTGCGTGGTCGTTCCGGCCGTCAGGGCGACCCGGGCGAGAGCCGTTTCTACCTGTCGCTGCAAGACGACCTGATGCGCCTGTTCAACTCTGGCGCGGCGGAGGCGTTGATGGGCCGGTCCTCCGTTCCGGACGATCTGGCTATCGAGTCGAAGGTCGTGAGCCGCGCTATCCGCTCGGCCCAGTCGCAGGTCGAGGCGCGCAACGCCGAGATTCGCAAAAACGTTCTCAAGTACGACGACGTTCTGAACCGTCAGCGCGAGGCGATTTACAGCGACCGCCGCCACATCCTCGAGGGTGATGACCTGCAGGACCGCACCCAAAAGTTCCTCGATGACGTGGTCTCCGAGGTTGTCGACGTGCACACCGGCGATGGCTCGAGCGACGACTGGGATCTCGATGCGCTCTGGACCGAGCTGAAGACGCTCTACCCGATCTCGATCACGGTCGACGAGGTGCTGAGCGAGATCGGCAAGGGCCGACTGACGCCGAAGGTACTCAAGGACGAGATCCTGTCCGACGCCCGAATCGCCTACCAGCGCCGTGAGGAGCAGCTCAGCGAGCCCGCCATGCGAGAGCTCGAACGCCGCGTCGTGCTCTCGGTGATCGACCGCCGCTGGCGCGACCACCTGTACGAGATGGACTACCTCAAAGACGGCATCGGCCTGCGCGCCATGGCCCAGCGCGACCCGCTGGTCGAGTACCAGCGCGAGGGCTTCGTGCTCTACCAGAACATGATGGGCGCGATCCGCGAGGAATCGGTCGGCTTCCTATACAACCTCGAGGTCGAGGTGACCGGCGCGGACGGCGAGGCCCGAGTCGCCGCGCGTGGCCTGGGCGGCTCGGAAAATCCGGCATCGGGGCTCAGCTACTCGGCGCCCAGCGCGGACGCCCAGGGCGAGGTCGAGGTGCGCGACCAGCGCGGCCAGCTCGAGCGGGCCGCCACGGTGCTCGCCCAGCAGGCGCAACAGCGTCAGGCGGATGCCATTGGGCAGCAGGGCCAGCAGCCTCAGCCAGCAGGCCAGCAGGCAGCGCCCGCCGCGCGCGGAGCGTTCGGGCAGCGCACTGACGGGTCGGGCGGAGCCCCGGCTCCGGCAAACCGTGCCGAGCGTCGCGCCCAGGACAAGAAGGGCGACTAGTCGGATGTCCGAACGGCCGGGCCGAGAGCGCCCGATTCCCGCCGCTGGGCAGGAATCGGTCTGGGACTACCCGCGTCCGCCGCGTGTCGAGTCGAGCTCGGAACGCGTCGTGATCCGGTTCGGCGGTGCGGTGATTGCTGACACGACCGCGGCGCTGCGCGTGCTCGAAGAAAGCCATCCACCGGCCTACTACCTCCCTCGTTCGGCCTTCGTCGACGGCGCGTTGTTGCCGGCTCCCGGCATTAGCTATTGCGAGTTCAAGGGTGAGGCCCGCTACTTGAGCGTCTCGGCGGGCGGCGATCTCATGGAGTCGGCAGCCTGGCACTACCCAATGCCGCAGCCCGGCTACGAGCAGCTTCGCGACCACGTCAGTGTCTATCCGGGACGGATGGACGCCTGCCTCGTCAACGGCGAACTGGTTGAAGCGCAATCCGGTGGCTTCTACGGCGGCTGGATCACCGCGCGGATTGTCGGTCCGTTCAAGGGTGACCCCGGTACCGAAGGCTGGTAGCCGCACCGCTCTAGCCCACGCGCGATGCGCCGAGCGCTGCAACAGTCCGCACTGTGGCAGCGGCGGGTGGTTGGCCTTGTGCGCGGCCAAGAGCGTCTGTGACGTACTTCGTGATTTACAAGACGTGGATGGCTGTCGCGCGCCAGCGGCGGTCGAGACCTTCGAGTCGGATGGCGACGGCCCGGGCGCGGGTCCGGCCCCGCACGATCACGACCGCCTCGACGACGCCATCCCGGGGTTCACACACCGAGGTGGATCCGATCAAGAAGCTTGGCCGCACCACGGCCTGCCCCTTCGCCTGGCGCGCTCGGCTGGAGATGACCACCCGTTTGAGCAGGTGACGGTGGACGTCGTCGCTCAGCCAGCGGCTGATCTGCTCGAGCTCACGTGCGCCTGCCAGGATCTCGATCACGCAGCGCGTGAGGTTCTCGAGCAGCGGAGCGGGGTCGGGAAGCGAGGACGTGGTGGCCGGTTGCGCGCCGAAGAAGTCGTCGACGTCGAAGCGTGGATGAAGCGCTCGCGCAGCTGAGCCGTCGAAGCCATCGTCGTAGTCGTTGACTCGGGCGCTGTCGACTCGTGTTTGGTCGACGCGCGCGACGTTCAGTGCTGAGCTCATCGGGGCCTCGCAGTCTTCTGAGGATTGATCCCTGTTCGGGGGTTCGCATAACAAACCACGGCATTTTCGATTTTGTCGATGGGGAGAACTCCCCTGTGGATAACCGGCGTTGTGCGGGTTGACAAACCCAGTTATCCACAGCATAATTGAGGTATGAGCAAGCAAGAGTTCTCGATCCCGAAGCTGGCACGCGATCTGCGTACCGAAGCTGATGCATACCTGCTGCTCGAAAACCTGCGTTGGGGTGGCGCACCGGATGCGTGCCCGAAGTGTGGTGCGGTTGGCCGTTGCTACTT
>JAYTXO010000324.1:0-4146 GCA_043742905.1 Microbacteriaceae bacterium
GCCGCCAAGCGCTGGAACGCTTGCTCAACCTCGAGACGGACGCCGCCACCGCACCCCTCGACCGCCTGACCGCCTTGCGCGCGCTCGTGACGGCGTTCGACGCCGATCCCGCCGCGCTCCGCGCCGTGCGCGACGCTCTCGATACGGGCGCGAGTTGGAGCAATATCGCTACCGCCGCACAACTCAGCCCCGCGGCATCCCGGTGGCGATGGCAGGGCTCGGACGCCGAAATCGTCGCCCGCCACGATGCCGGCCGCAAGCGCAGCGAGCGGCCCAGCTCCAAGCCAACCGAGTTGCCGGGGCTCTCGGTCGCGGACGCGGCGCAGCAGCTCGGGGTGTCCGTGCAGGCGATCTATCTGCGGGTCTCGCGGGGGCATCTGCGTGCCGAGACCGTCGCACTGCCAGATGGGCGGAGCTACAAGCGGGTGTTTCCGGAGTAGTCGGCGTCGGGGTCTCGATACGCCGTAGCGCGGTTGCTCGACCGACG
The DNA here is from genome assembly GCA_043742905.1 of Microbacteriaceae bacterium. GTDB lineage: Bacteria > Actinomycetota > Actinomycetes > Actinomycetales > Microbacteriaceae > Lysinimonas. The sequence goes on from JAYTXO010000324.1 coordinate 488, forward strand.
AGGTCGCTTGCCCCGCCGCGGTTCCCAGGAGAGGATTCAGACAACGACGATCGAAGGAGATCGAATTGTTCACGAGCCCGTACCCAGACGAGGTCATCCCGAAACTCAGCGTCTTCGACTTCCTGTTCAAGGAGTTGAACCACGAAGACGCGGCGCGCGTGGCGCTGGTCGACGGCCCCTCGGGAGCTGAGACCACCTACGGCGCGCTCAAGGCGCAGATCGAACTGCTCGCCGGGGCTCTGGCGGCCCGCGGGATCGGCATTGGCGACGTAGTCGCCCTGCATTCGCCCAACGTGCCGGCGTTCGCGACTGTGTTCCACGGCATCCTGCGTTCGGGTGCGACCGCCACGACCGTCAATGCCCTCTACACCGGCGAGGAGATGGCGCGTCAGCTACAGGACTCGAAGGCCAAGATGCTCTTCACGGTCAGCCCGCTGCTGCCCGTCGCTAGCGTCGCGGCTGCGGCAGCCGGCATCCCCTACAGCCAGATCGTCGTGCTCGACGGATTCGAGGGCTACACAGGCCTCCGTGACCTTCTGGGGGAGGGTCACGCTGCCCCCGACGTCAGCTTCGACCCGGCGACACACGTGGCGGTGATCCCGTACTCCTCCGGAACCACCGGATTCGCCAAAGGTGTCATGCTCAGCCACACCAACCTGGTGGCGAATGTCGTGCAGTGCACGCCAGTGCTCGACGCGAGCCCCGAGGACCGCATCCTCGCGTTCCTGCCGTTCTTCCACATCTACGGCATGACGGTATTGCTCAACCTGGCATTTTCGCGGCACGCCGCGCTCGTCACGCTGCCGCGCTTCGACCTGCCCCAGTTCCTACAGGTCATCGTCGACCAGAAAGTCACCTTCATCTTCATCGCTCCGCCCGTGGCCGTGGCGCTGGCGAAGCATCCGATCGTTGACCAGTTCGACCTCAGCGGCGTACGCGGCATGATGAGCGGCGCGGCCCCGCTGAGCGAGGCGCTGGCCAACGCGGTCGTCGCCCGCCTGGGCACCCACATGCAGCAGGGCTACGGGATGAGCGAACTCAGCCCGGTCTCGCACGTGATCCCGCCGGACCGCGACGATCTGTCGCGTGGCACCATCGGATTCCCGATCGCCAACATCGAGTGCAAGCTCGTCAATGTCGACACCGGCGTCGAGATCGAGATGCCCGAAAAAGGGTCGAGCGAGCCCGGTGAACTTTGGGTGCGCGGACCGAACGTCATGCTCGGCTACCTCGGCCGCGACGACGCCACCCACGAGACCGTTGACGACGACGGCTTCCTGCACACCGGCGACATTGCGCAGGTCAACCACGACGGCTCGTTCGAGATCGTTGATCGCCTCAAGGAGCTCATCAAGTACAAGGGTTACCAGGTGGCTCCGGCCGAGCTTGAGGCGCTGCTGCTCACGCATCCCGAGATCGTGGATGCCGCGGTCGTCGCGGCTCTCGACGAGGAGGCGGGCGAGATCCCGAAGGCCTTCATCGTGCTGAAAGACGGCTCGGAGCTCGACGCTCAGTCAGTGATCGACTTCGTCGCCAGCCACGTCGCACCGCACAAGAAGGTGCGCGCCGTCGCCTTCATCGACGCGGTGCCGAAGTCATCTGCGGGCAAGATCCTCAGGAAGGATCTGAAGGGTAAGTAGATCGGGGTGACTCGACCCGCGAGGATTCGCCGGTATCATCGTGTGCCGTCGGGTCGTCGAGCCCGGATCCGCCGATTGGCTCGCCTGCCCAGCGCGTCACCACCCAGCCTGCCTCGGGCGAACCCTCGAGCACGACGACGGCGATGTTCGCCAGGTGTTTGAGTCCGGGGAAGTCCGTGGCGATGTTCGACGCGCGGCGCGCCGCCCAGACGCGGATGGCTGCACCGTGGCTGAACACCGCGGCCGTGGAATCCGGAGCGTGATCGGCGGCTATGCGCGCGATGTCGGCGTCGAAGCGGGCGAAGAACTCGTGCCCGTCTTCGGCACCCGGAATGCGCGGGTCGAGTGAGCCGGAACCCCAGGCCCACACCGTCTTAAGGTAGGTCTTGATCGCGTCATCGTCGGAGCGCCCCTCGAGCTCACCCGCCTCGATTTCGTGGATGCCGGGGAGCGCCACCCGGTGCATTGCGTTGCGCATCCGGGCCAGCGGCGCCGCCGTTTGCAGGGTGCGAATCAGCCGCGACACATAGATGCCGTCGATGCGCTCGGAAGCCAGGGCATCCGGAATCGCGGCCGCCTGCTCGCGACCGAGCTCGGTGAGACTGGGTCCGGGCGTGTCGGTCTCGAGCACACCGAGCACGTTGGCGGGAATCTGGCCGTGCCTGATCAGAAGGAGCCGCATAGTGCGCCTAGCCTAGGCAAAGCCGCTGACCGCCCGCTGACTGCGGCGCTACGGCGTCGCGGCGGCCGGGGTGGTGGTCTTGGAGATCAGCTTGTAGCTCTCGCCACCAGTCCAGTTCGTGATCGTCACCTGCACGAGCTGTACCGTGCTGCCCGAGGTCGCGGTGCAGTTGAACACGGCGCCGGCGCCGAAGTTCGGGATGCTCGGGCAGTCCACCTTCGGGGTGACTTTATTTTGTACGAGCTCGTGCGCGATGGCTTGTTCGGTGTGCGCGATCCGACCAGGGGTGACGGCGGTGAGCGCGGCGAACGTCGAGAAGGCCAGGATCGCGGCGGCGGCCGCCCAGGCGACGAAACAGAGCAACACCGCACGGATGCCTCCCGAGCCTTGAGCGTGCAGCCGGGACGCACGCACGCTTAGGTAGACGAGCGGCGACAGCAGGATCCAGAACGGCGAAGCAAGGTCGAAGTAGCCGCGCTTCGCGAGCGCGTTGCGGTCGAACTGGGCGGCGCCGATCGCGACGAAGAAGAGCGCTCCAAGCAGGGCAGCCAGGGCGATATTGGGCGCGAGCCCGACGTGGATGGCTTTCAACTGGAACAGCAGCGCATAACCGCCCGCAATGAGCAGCGGGGTCAGCAGAATGATGGCGAGCGCGCTGGTGTAGGTCGAACCGCTGGGGCCGACAGGAGCCGCGCCATACGAGCGCAGAGCCGGACGCGACGTGCTGGCCGGGTTGAAGGGGTCACGCGAGCTGAACGGGATCGCCGGGAGCGATTCTTCCATCCGCGCGGCGTTCGGCTCGAAGGGCACATAGGCGCCGGGGTGCGGCTGGTACGTGCCCTCGCTAGGCCACAGGGGCTCCCGAGCTGGGGCGGGTGTTGCCACGGGACTCGCGGCCGGCGTAGCAGTCGACGCGGCGCCGTTCGGGTCGGCGGTCGGCGTCGTGCTAACCGCAGGGTCCTGGGGTGCGTCGAAGCGAAGAGGCTGCGGGATGGCGCGGGCCACGAGTGGCTCGTAGCCGACCCCGGGCGCCTGAAAAGCGACAGGAGCGACGGACGGAGTGGGCACGGGGAACGCGCTGGGAGTAGGGACGGCGGTGGCCGTCGGCCCCGCGTGAAGCACGACCTCAGTTGCAGCGACGGTCTCGGCCACCTCGACGAGTGGCGGAACGGCGGCAAGCACCGGAATCGACACAGGTACATCGGCGACCGGTACGGCGACCGGTTCGGCGACCGGTGACGGTGCGGCGACCGGTTCGGCGATCGGTTCCACGATCGAGGGGACGAGCCCCGGGAACAGCGCGCCAGTGGGCGGCGGAACGGTGGAGCGGGCGGCGG
>JAYTXO010000325.1:0-12707 GCA_043742905.1 Microbacteriaceae bacterium
TAGTCGATCGACCAGCAGCGCGAGGGATCGCGTGTCGTCGACGGTCACTCCCCCCGACCGGGCCGCGACGACGATCGCGGGCACCGTGTCGGACGGGAAGAACTTCTTCAGTTCGCTCTGCACCTGCGTCGACTCGGCGCTCGCCGGCAGATAGCTCGCTTGATCGTTGTTCACGACCGTGCTGATCGTGCCAAAGGTCGGACCGCCGACCCCCGACACACCCAGCCACAGGAAGACCAGAATCAGCGGTGCAGCAATGCGGATCCAGCGTGCTGGCTCTCTCGTCATAAAGGCAGTATGACATTAGTCAGCCGGCTGATGAATACCGAGAGCACCGTGACCCCAACGTTTTCGACGCGGTCATCGTCTTAGTAGGTGAAGGGAGGCGGAGCATGTCATTCCGAAAGCCAGAGCAACCGCAGTGGGAACGCGTGGTAACCGAACTGGTCACCCACCGGGGCGACGCGCTCCTCCGCTACGCCACTCTGCTCTGCGGTGACCGCGATGAGGCGGCCGACCTAGTCCAAGAAGCCCTCGTCAAGACCTTCGGACGCCTGCGCAACGGCTTCGGCGTCGAGAGCGCCGAGGCGTACGTGCGCCGCGTCATCCTGAACACCCATCTGGATGGCGGCCGCCGCAACTCGCGCTGGCGTCGAGTCGCCCCGCTCGAGTACCTGCCCGAGCAACGCGAATCCGACGCCCTCGCCACGGACGCCCGCCTCGACCTTCACGGCGAACTCCGCAAACTCACCCCGCGCGAGCGTGCCTGCCTGGTCCTCCGCTATTACGACGACCTCAAAGTAGACGACATCGCACACACTCTCGGCATCAGCTCGGGGACCGTAAAACGGTACCTCAGCGACGGCCTCGCCAAGATGGCAATCGCCCTCGCCGACGACGGGACCGTAGCCGACCGCCTCGGCCCCGCCGGGCCCGCCCAGCGTGCCGCGCACACCGACACGCGCACCATCGAAGGAGACCGCGATGCCCACCGAAGCTGATCTGCGTAAGCAGTTCCACGATCCGGAACGGCCCCAGGGAAGCGGCTCGGTCGACCTGGATGCCGTGCTGCGTCGCTCGCGGGCCCGTCGGCGTCCGCGGGTGGTCGCCGTCGCGGTCGTCTCGTCGCTCGCCGCGCTCGCCATCGTGGTGCCGATCAGCGTCAGCGGGGTACTCGGCCAGACCGGAATGTTCAGCGCCAGTTCGGGAGTGTCCGCCGGAAACAACCAGGATGCTGCGGGCCACAAGGCGGCCGACCGGCAGGCACCCGGATCCGCGAGCGGCGGGACCGCCACCGGGGGCGCCATCAACGGCTCAGGTCCGGTTCAGAAGGTGAATCTCTGCGGCGGGACGGTGGCCGACATCGTTCCCGCGTCGAACGGGCTGGTCCTCACCGTCGAGCCGGTCACAGCGGCGGCGACAGATCGAGCCATCCCGGTGACCGTCACGCTTACCAACACCAACAACAACACCAACAACGGCGCGGTTTCGTTCAGCGGAACCACCTCGCCGTACCCGTCGCTGACGCTCTCGCGTGATGGCATCGTGCTCTGGCACAGCAACGGAGCGGTGCCCGCGATCGGTGCGACAGTACTTCTCGCGTCGGGCGCGAGCATGAGCTTCACGACGACGTTCGAGCCGGTCGTCTGCGGGGTAACGGATGACGAACGAAACGCCTTCCGTGCCGAACTGCCGGCCGCCGGCCCCGGCCACTACCAGTTGTCGGCGGCGCTGGACGTATCGAGCGGCGACGGGACGTCGGTGCGTGTGACCGGCCCAGCCGCATCCGTGATTCTGCGCTGAGCACAGCCGTGATCCGGCGGCGGCTCAGCCAGATCTGATTGCATAGGCCCATGACAACAATCGGCTTCATCGGTTCAGGGAACATCGGTACCAGCGTGGCGAAGGCGGCGATCGCCAACGGCTACGACGTCGTGATGAGCAACTCGCGTGACCCCGAAACCCTCGCCGAGTTGGTCTCCGAGCTGGGCGAGCACGCGCGGGCCGCGACCGCGGCAAACGCCGCCGCCGCGGGTGACTTCGTCGTCGTCACCATCCCACTGAAGGCAATCAACGACGTCCCGGTGGAGCCGCTCGCCGGCAAGCTCGTGATCGACACCAACAACTACTATTCCGAACGCGACGGGCAGATCGACGCTCTTGATCAGCAGCAGAACACCTCAACCGGCTTGCTGCAGGATCACCTCCCGACCTCCCACGTCGTGAAGGCCTTCAACCACATCCAGGCCCTGCAGATTCTCTCGACGGCGACCACCACTGGCACCCCCGGCCGCCGCGCCCTAGCGATCGCGGGCGACGATCCGGAATCAAACACGCTCGTCGCGAGCTTCCTCGACCGGATCGGATTCGACGCCGTCAACCTTGGCCCGCTCAGCGAGAGTTGGCGCATCCAGCCCGGCACCACGGGCTATGGACCCGAGTTGACCCAGGCCGAGCTCGCGGCGGCGACTGCGAACGCCGTACGTCCCGCTCCCGCCGGCTGACCGGCGCGTTCTAGAGTGACAACGTGACCGCCACCTTCGTCGTCGTTCCGCAGTGGCAGGGCTCCCCCAGTTCGCGCGCGATGCGACTGGCCGACGGTGCCGCCGCCATCCGTGCTGATCTGCCGAGCACCGCGACGCGCGACGTCGCGGTTCCACTGGAGTCCGGCGACGCGCAGGGCACCGGCGTCGCGCGCTTCAGTTCACTGCAGCTGGTGCGTGAGCATCTGCGCGACGCGCTGGACGGAATCACGGACACCCCGATCGTGATCGGTGGCGACTGCGGGGTGTCCTCCGCAGCGGTCAGTCACGCGGCGGAGAAGCGCGGTGACCTGGCGCTGATCTGGTTCGACGCGCATCCGGATCTCAACTCGCCCGAGAACTCGCCGTCCGGTGCGTACGGCGGGATGGTGCTCCGCTCGCTGCTTAACGACGGCGTCGTTCCGCGCGGGCGCGTGCTGCTGGCGGGTGAGCGGTCGTGGGACCCTGGCGAAGACGAGTTTGTCGCGGCCGCGGGCATCCGGGCGTTCACCGTAGATGAGTTGACGGATCCCAGGGCGCTCTTGGAGGCCGTCGCGGAAACTGGCGCCGAGGCCGTGTATCTGCACATCGACCTGGACGTGCTGGATCCGGGAGAGATCGTCGGACTGCTCGACCCCGAACCCTTCGGACTCGCGTCGACCACCCTCGTCGCCGCGATCAGGGCTCTGCGTGGGCGCTTTGTCCTCGCCGGGGCGACCATCGCGGGCTATGCCCCCGCCTCGCCGGACGAGACCGTGGATGACGCGCCGACGATCCTGCGCATCATCGGTGCCCTCGCCACTGCTTAGCGGCAGTTTGTGACTGGTTAGATCGTGATTTCGCGGTCGAGCTGGATGCCGGCACGGGTTGCTCGAACGCGCTGGGCGAAGGATCCTAGGAGAAGTCACGAAAGCCTGCGCCGATCTGATCACTCACGTCGACGAAGTCGGATTTGACGAAAGAGAAACCGCCGACATCAGGCAAACGCTGACCAAGTGAATCAACGATCTGGAGAAATCATGACTGCACGCGAGTTCGACCTCATCGTCATTGGAGCCGGAGCGGTCGGCGAGAACGTCGCCGACTACGCCACGAAGGGCGGTCTGAAGGTCGCGCTCGTCGAGGCCGAACTGGTAGGTGGCGAGTGCTCATACTGGGCGTGCATGCCCTCCAAGGCGCTGCTGCGGGCAGGTGCCGTGCTGCGGGCCGGCCTCGACGTGGATGGTGCGAAGCAGGCCATCGCGGGGGGTCCAGACCCGCTCGGCGTACTCCGTCGTCGCGACGCGATCACGCACGATTGGGACGATTCGTCGCAGGCGAGTTGGGTCGACAGCGCCGGAATTGAGCTGGTGCGCGGGCACGCGGTGTTCACCGGGCCGAAGCGCCTGACCGTCACGGCATCCGACGGCACGGTCACCGAACTCGTCGCAACGCACGCCGTCGCGGTCAGCACCGGCAGCGCGGCACTGCTGCCTGACATTCCCGGGCTCGCCGAGGTGAACCCGTGGACCAGCCGAGAAGCTACGAGCTCGAAGCACGTGCCGGCGAGTCTCGCGATCCTGGGTGGCGGGGTCGTCGGTTGCGAGATGGCGACTGCATACGCCTCGCTCGGCTGTCGCGTCACCCTCCTCTCGCGCGGACCCCTGCTCAGCGGCCAGGAGCCATTCGCCGGGGAGGCCGTGCTGGCGTCACTCGAGAAGCTGGGCGTTGACGTGCGCATCGGGGCGGAGGCGGCATCCGCTCACCGCACCGAGAAAAACGTGGTTCTCGGGCTGAAAGACGGTGGCAAGGTGATCGCCGAGGAGGTTCTCGTCGCGATCGGTCGGACTCCTCGCACGACGGGTCTCGGCCTTGAGACTCTCGGGCTCACCCCCGATCACTGGCTGACCGTCGATGACACCATGCTGGTGAAGGGCTTCGACTGGCTCTACGCCGTTGGCGATGTGAACCATCGCGCGCTGCTCACCCATCAGGGCAAGTACCAGGCCCGGGCTGCCGGCGACGTGATCGCCGCGCGTGCCCTCGGGCAGCGTGTGGATGACGCTCCCTGGGGTCGGCACGTCGCGACCGCTGACATCGAAGCCGTGCCGCAGGTAACATTCACCGACCCGGAGGTGGCCTCGGTCGGTCTCACCGAGGCGGCCGCGCGCAAGGCCAGCTACGACATCCGCGTCGTCGACTACGACCTGGGATGGATCGCAGGCGCCAGCGCCCACGCCGATCACTACCAAGGGTGGGCCCGCGCCATCATCGACGCCGAGCACGAGGTGCTGATCGGCGTCACATTCGTCGGATCGGACGTCGCCGAGATGCTGCAGGCGGCCACCATCGCCATCGTCGGCAAGGTGCCGCTCAAGCGGCTCTGGCACGCGGTGCCCGCGTATCCGACGCTCAACGAGGTGTGGCTGCGGTTCCTCGAAACCGACGGGCGCGGCACCGCATAACTTGCGCTAGCTTGACGGCATGACGAGGCAGCCATGAGGTTCGTGGCACCTTTCTGACCCGCAACAACGAGGATGACGGCGTGCGGCCGCAGTACTCGGCGATCACCACTGGGGTGGATGCCGCTGGTCCCAGCCGATCCGCCGCTCGAGCTGCGCGCCGAGTGCGAGCAGCACGTCCTCGCGACCCGGACGCCCGATCAGCTGCACCCCCATCGGCAGGCCCGAGTCGGTGACGTGCACCGGCAGGGTGATGGCCGGGAGTCCGCTGACGTTCACGAAACTGGTGAACGGCGTGTACTGAACCTGCTGCCCGAAGTTGCGCATGGCGTCCCGCGGGTCGTACCAGCCGATCGGGCGCGGTGTCATCGCGAGTGTCGGGGTCAGCACGGCGTCGAATCGTGAGAACTGCAGGATGAGTCGGCGCTCGTACTTCGTTAGCCAGCCGAGCGCGGCGCCCAGCTCTCGCGCACCGACCCCGCGTCCGGTTTCGACCAACCAGCGGGTGAGGGGTTCGACCTGTTCGAACTGGTCGCCGTCGATCGGGATGCCGGCAGCACCACCCTGCCAGAGCGTGGTGAACGCCGCCGCGTAGCCCGGCTCGGGGTCGAGAGCAAACTCGTCGAGGCCGTGACCAACGGCATCCAGGTGCTCACGCGCGATCCGCAACGCGTCCTGCGCCTCGGGGCTGACGACGATCTCGTACTCGGTCTCCCACGGCGAGCTTGTGGTTACGCCGATCTGGAAGCGACCCTCACCGCGGACGGCGGCGTTGAGGTAGGCGCCACCGTCCCAGGCCGGAGCGCTCGTGGCATAGCCCAGGTGCCCGTCGCCAACCATGGCGTCGAGGAGAAGGGCGGCATCCGATACCGTTCGGGCCAGCGGACCGGCGATCGCGAGGCCACCGAGGTTCGTGAACCCCGAGCTCGCGGGGATGCGGCCGCGCGACGGTTTCAGTCCCACCAGTCCGGTCGCCGCGGCCGGGATGCGCACCGAGCCGCCGCCGTCCGACCCCGGTGCGACGGGCAGCAGCCCAGCCGCGACGGCCACCGCCGCACCGCCGCTCGAGCCTCCCGCGCCGAACTCAAGGTCGTATGGGTTGCGTGCCGGCCGAGCGGAGAGTGGTTCGGTGTAGCTCGGCATCCCAAACTCGGGGGTGTTGGTCTTGCCGAGGCTGATGGCGCCCGCGTCGTCGAGCACCCGCACGAGTTCGTCTGACTCCTCGGGCACGTTGTCGGCAAACGCCCGCGAACCGTAGCGGGTTGGCACGCCCGCGCGGGCGACCAGGTCCTTGTCGGCCGAGGGCAGGCCCCAGAGTGCCAGCGCCCGCGGGCCGTCCGCCAGAGTGTCGGCACGCGCCCGCGCGGCGTCGGCGGTGACCTCGACAAAGGCCCCCAATTCGGCATCGAGCCGCTCAATCCGCGCCAGGTAGTGGTCGACCAGTTGGCGGGGCGTGATCTCGTCACGACGCAGCCAGTCGAGCTGTTCCATGGCCGTCAGGTGGTGGAGTTCGAACACGAGCCGAGCCTAGGCCGGACGCGCGAACGACGCCGACGCGAGTGGTGCGACACAGGGGGGCTCGACATCACTCTCCCAAGGTGGCTGGTCAGTTACTGCACGAGCTAACTAACTCCGAGCCCAGCATTGGCACCGAATAGACCACCGAGAGGAGGCACCCAATGGATGAAACCCGCCCGATCTTCCAGCAGATCGCTGAGCAGATCGAGAACGAGATCATCGCAGGCGTGCTCCCCCGAGGAGTCCCTTCGGAGCCGCGCTCGCCGCGGTGCTCGGCTTCTTCATCCTGCAGAGGGCGACGCTGCACGGCAAAGCAAGCTCAGTCGCGAACGAACGCGCTGCAGGGCACTTTCGGGGTTGAGAGTGCGCAAATATCCTTACGTTTCGCGGAGGCGGTAGGTTCGGCCTATGCCCCCTGTTACCCTGCGCCCACTGCAGGATGGCGACTTCGAGCGGCTGTTCCTTCTGGAGTCCGACGTCGTGGGGGCGGACATGATCGCGCTACTCCCCCGCGCGCCGGGCGACCGGGCCGGCTTCGAGCAGCACTGGCAGCGGATCCGCGGCGACGCCACTGTGATCAGCCGGGCAATCGAATGCGATGGCGAGTTCGCCGGCTACGCGGTGAGTTTTCTGATCAACAACGAGCGCCAGGTAGGTTACTGGGTCGAGCGCGAGCTCTGGGGGCTCGGGATCGCAACCGCGGCGCTGCGACTGCTGATCGCCGAGCTCGCGGAGCGTCCACTCTGGGGGCGCGTCGCGTCCGGCAACCGAGGGTCGCGACGGGTGCTCGAGCGGGTCGGATTCGGGATGGTCGCCACCGCGCGAGTGATGTCGCCGCGGCTCGGAGTGGAGATCAACGAGCTGGTCCTGCGGCTCGACTCTTAGTCGTCGCCGAGCTCCTGGAAGACCGTGAGCTGCATGCCGTCCGGACCGTCCATGCGAGAGTTGAGCGAGTTCCACGGGGTCCGGGTTGGCGGTGCCACCGGATCGGCGCCAGCCGACAGCAGCGTGGCCGTCGTGGCACCGACATCCGCGACCTCGAAGGCCACTCGCACTCTCAACGGGAACGGATGCGCGACCGCAAGCCCGACCTCAACCTGGTCGATCATCGCCACCTGGGCGGGGTTAGCGAGCTCGAGCGTCGCGGCCGGGATCCCGAGGATCGCGACCCGGGCTCCGCCGTCGCCCTGGTAGGACTCGAGCTCGGGCAACCCGAGCGCATCGCGGTAGAAGGCGAGCGCAGCATCCAAGTCCTCGGTCTCGAGAACGAGCCGGAGTTGGAGAACGGGACCGGTCATTTCTTCTCCCGCCTCGGCTTCTTCAGGCTCTTCTGCATCAGTACCGTGCCCAACCAGCGCCCGAACTTGAAGCCCACCTTGCCCATGTGGCCGATCTCCTTGAAGCCGAATCTCTCGTGCATGGCGATCGACGCCTCGGCGCCCTGATCGGCGATGACGGCGATGACCTCCTTGATGCCAGCCTCGGCGGAGTCCTCGAGCATTCGGGACATCAGGGCCTTGCCGATGCCCTTGCCGGTCGCGGCCGGGCTCAGGTAGATCGAGTCTTCGACAGTGAACCGGTATGCAGCCTTCTGCTTCCACGGAGTCACGTAGGTGTAGCCGAAGATCATGCCACTGGGCGACACGGCGACCAGCCACGGGTAGTGCAGCTCATCGACCACGTGCCGGTACTTGCCGCGCATCTCCTTGAGGGTCAAGGCATCCTCGTCGAAGGTCACCGTGCTGTTGGCGACGTAGTGGTTGTAGATCTCGAGCATGTCGGGAATGTCGCGGCTGGCGGCCTGGCGGATCTCGAACGCGAACGCTGGCTCCTCGGGCGGCAGCGCGCGCAGATGGGTGGGGAGCTTGCGGGGCGGGTTGTATTCCTCTTCGAGCATGCGCCCTCCCTTCGACTTCGGTCTGCACGTCCGGTGCGCTGATTCTAAGCTGCAGTGCCCGCGCTGAGGCTCCAGTCCACGGGTGTCGCGCCAGCCGCCATCAGCAGAGCGTTGGTGCGGCTGAACGGGCGCGAGCCGAAGAATCCGCCACGCGCCGAGAGCGGGCTCGGATGCGCGGACGCGATGATCGGGATGTCGCCGAGAAGGGGCCGCAGGGTGCCGGCATCTCTCCCCCACAGGATCGCGACGAGCGGTCCACCGCGGTCGGCCAGCGCTCGGATGGCGTGCTCTGTCACCTGCTCCCAACCTTCGCCGCGATGCGAGCCCGAGACGCCGGAGCGCACCGTGAGCACCCTGTTCAGCAGCATGACACCCTGCCGCACCCACGGGGTGAGGTCACCGTCAGCAGGGGTCGCGAGGCTGAGATCGTCCCGCAGTTCGCGGTAGATGTTCTGCAGACTGCGCGGCACCGGGCGCACGCGGGGGTCTACCGAGAACGACAGGCCGACCGGATGCCCAGGCGTCGGGTACGGGTCCTGCCCGACGACGAGCACCCGCACTTCGGCAAGAGGCGCCTCGAAAGCGCGGAGCACCCGGTCACCCGCGGGCAAGTACGGACGGCCCGCCGCGACCTCGGCACGCAAAAACTCGCCCATCCGAGCAATGTTCGGCGCGACCGGCTCGAGGGCGGCAGCCCAACCCGGGTCGATCAGCTCCGCGAGCGGGCGAAGGATCACAGCCGTTTCAGTGCCCGGAGTGGCTCGTGGCGGCAGCCGCGACGGTTTCGGGATACACCACGGGACCCTCTGCGCTCCACGGGAACACGATCCAGCGTGAGGTCTTCTTCCAGACGTATGTCGGCTCCTCGACGGTGGTTGGCTTGCTGTAAAGGCAGACCGTGCGCACCTCGCTGCCGCGCGAGCGGAGCAGTTCGACGACCAGCTTGAGCGTGCGACCGGAGTCGGCAACGTCATCGACAAGCAGGATGCACTTGCCCGCCAGCGAATCTTGGTCAAGGGTCGGCGGCAACACGATCGGGGTCTCGAGGGTGGTACCGACCCCGGTGTAGAACTCGACATTGAGGCTACCGAGCATCTTGAGGTCGAGCGCGTAGCCCAAGGCTCCGGCCAGCGCGAGGCCTCCGCGGGCGATGCCAACCACCGCATCCGGTCGAAAGTTGTCGGCCGCGATCGTCTCGGCGAGCTCGCGCGCCGCCTGTCCGAACAGCTCGTATGTCAGGATCTCGCGCTCGTCACTCACGCGAGCAACGGTAGCCCAGCGAGGCGGTGCCGCTAGCATCCGGATATGGCGGATCGCAGCTCCATCCGCACGGCGACCTTCGGCCTGGTCGGATTCCTGTTCCTGGTCGAGCTGACCAGCGGGATCCTGCAGGGTTACTACGTGCCCCTGGCGAGCAAGATCGCCGAGCACCTCGGCGTCGACCCGGCCGACTACAACTGGACGGAAGCGGCCCAGTTGCTGCTCTCCGCCCTGGTCGTGCCCGTGCTGGCGAAGCTCGGCGACATGTTCGGCCACAAGCGCATCCTTCTGGTGTCGACGGCGGTTACCGCGCTCGCCAGCTGGGGAATGGTTGTCTCGAACAGCTTCACGGGCTACATCATCGCCTTCGCGTTGCAGGGCTTTTACGTGGTCTGGCTTCCGCTCGAGGTCGCCCTGATTTTCGACCGCGGTCGCCGCTCCGGCAGCGGCGCATCGACGACCCGGCGCGCGGCCGGTCTCCTGGTCGTGGCGCTCGAGGCGGGCGCCATCATCGGCGCGCTCGCTGGCAGCCGGGTCTTCAAGGGGACCGCCGAGAACTTCCCCATCACCCTCTCCGTGCCGGCGATCAGCGTCTCGCTCGTCTTCTTCGCGATCCTGTTCGGCGTGCCAGAGTCCACGCCACTTCCCGGGCGCAAGCTCGACAGCACCGGGTTCATACTGCTCACACTCGCGCTGCTCTTCATCACCGGCGGGCTCACCTTCCTGCGCCTCGACGGACCGGGCAGCTGGCGAGTGTGGGTGCCGATCGTGGTCGGGCTGTTGGTGTTCATCCCGTTCGTGCGGCAGGAGCGCAAGGCTCCTGATCCCGCCATCGACCTTCGCATGCTGGCCAAGCCGAACATGTGGCCGGTTCAGCTCACAGCTGGCCTGTTCGGGATCAGCGTGCTGGGCGCGCAGATCCCGCTCTCGACCTTCGCCGCCGCGGATCCAGCGACAGCTGGCTACGGGCTGGGGCTCGACTCCGACGTCATCTCGTATCTGATCGGCGCCTACCTGATCGCGCTCATCGTCGGCGCGCTGCTATTCCCGGGGCTCGCACGTCGCGCCACCCCACGCATCGCGCTCATTGTTGCCGCATTCTTCGTCGCAGGTGGATACCTGCTGTTCATCGTCTCCCATGATCAGGTCTGGCAGGTCGTGCTCAACATGGTGATCGCCGGTATCGGGTCGGGCGCACTCGTCGCCGCACTACCGAGCGCCGCCGCCGCCGCCGCTCCCCTCGGACAGTCGGGTATTGCCACCGGACTTACCAACACCACCAAGACTCTCGGAGGGGCCTTCGCCTCGGCGGTCTTCGGCGTGATCCTGCACCTCGGTCTGACGTCCAGCTCGAGCAACGCCGGAGCGGGACTTGCGGCATACATCGCTGTCTGGGCGATCTGCGGCGTCGGCGCCCTGGTCGCCGCCGTGCTGCTCTTTCTCGTGCCGAAGCTCGCGTTCTCCGACTCCGCGGTGGAGCTGGTAGCGGATGCCGTCGGCGCTGTGGATTCCAACTAGTCCAGCAGCGGCCGCACCTCGCGGCCAAGGAACGCGATCAGGCCGTCCACGTCGGGTTCGTCGCGGGTGGCTTCGATCGCGACACTGGTAACGCCGAGCGCGCCGAGCTCGTTCAGAAAAGTCGCGATGGTGAATGCATCTCCTCCGACGACCGCGTAGCGCTGGGCACCTGGGTCGGCGTCCGTGCGCCAGCTGAGCAGGTCGGCCTCCACCCGTTCGGCTGCGCCTTCTCCGGTGGCCGCGATGACGGTCACCACTAGAGGCGTCCCCTGGCCTGCGATGGCGGACGCTTCGGCGATCTCGTCGACGCTCAAGGCATTGGCGAGCAGCACGCCGTCGCCGAGTTCTGCCGCGAGTTTCAGTGTCACCGGGCCACGCCCGCCAATCATCAGCGGGATCTTCCGCTCCGGCGGCCAGCCGAGCGCGACCCGATCGAGGCGTAGGTAGCGTCCTTCGGCCGAGACCGTCTCGCCGTCCAGCAACCGGCGGAGCGCATCCGCGTACTCGCGCAGCAGCGTCAGCGGAGAGTCGACGCGCGCGCCGACCTGCTCGATCCACGGCTGCACCCCGTGCCCGATGCCGGCGATCAGGCGTCCGGGAATTGCGCGATCGAGCGTGGCAAGCTCCATCGCCGTGAGCGCGACGTTGCGCAGCGGGGCTGGCAACAATCCGATGGCGACCTTTACCCGTTCCGTCGCCCCGAGCGCCAGGGCCGCAGTCGCGATGCCGCTCTCGGTGAAGCAGTCCTCCCAGACCCACAATTCGTCGAGCCCGGCCGCCTCCACGGCACGCGCAACCGGGCGCACTCGCTCGGGCGGCATGACGGGGGTGAACGCGAATCCAAGCTGGAGGTTCATGCCACGATCATGCCGTGCGCCGCCGACTCGGCTTGGCCCCGCCCGCGAACTCAGTCTTTCGGAGTGAGTGGCCCGCGGATCACCTTGTGCGGCGCCGCCTGCGCCACTGGCTTGATCGTGATCAGGTCGAGGTTCACGTGGCTGGGCAACTCCATTGCGTGCACAATCGCCTCGGCGATGTCCTCCGCCACCAGCGGCTCCGGCACATTGTCGTAGACCGCGTCGGCGCGCGCCTGGTCGCCGTTGAACCGCGTGAGCGAGAACTCTGCCGTTCTGACCATGCCGGGCGCGATCTCGAGCACGCGGATCGGCTCGCCTGCCAGCTCGAGCCGTAGCACCGCGACGAGTGCCGCCTCCGCGAACTTGGCGGCGTTGTAGCCAGCTCCTCCCTCGTAGGCCACGTGACCGGCGATCGAGGTGACGGTCATGATGTCAGCCGATCCGGCATCCCGAGCCCCGTCCCGCAGCAGCGGCAACAGGGCAGCAATCATGCGCTGCGTGCCGAGCACGTTGATGTCGAACATGCGGCGCCAGTCTTCGACGTCGGAATGCTCGATGCTGGCCAACCCGAAGGCGCCGCCCGCATTGTTGACGAGGCCGTGCAGAGGACCGAGAGCGCCGAGCTCATCACGCACCCGCTCGACGTCGGCCGGCACCGTGAGGTCGGCGACGATGGGGAGGATGCCGGTACCCT
>JAYTXO010000326.1:0-2053 GCA_043742905.1 Microbacteriaceae bacterium
CGCAAGCGATCTGTCAGCGAAACGGAGCCGAAGATGCCCAATTGGCACGTCAGACGAGCCGGACACGCCGCCTGGCAGCGAGGTTGCTCGACGACTTTCGGAGTAACTTGGCGGTCGATCGCTGCTGATCACGGCCATCTGAGATCGCGGCTCCGGCGACACGATCGCGATCGAGTCCGTTCGTGACGGCGGTGCCATGTCGGGCTCGGCAAGCCTTTTTGCTCGCCGGAAGGGTGGATGGTTCGACCTGAGTTCGTACTGATCTGTGGCGTGGGTCGAGATCGCAGCAACTCGGTGACGGCGAGGTGTGGCCCGGTGAGTGCGGCGAGGCCGATGAAGACGACTCGCGCGGCGTTGGGGGCGGCGGGCTCGAGCAGTCGCCAGACGCCTGCGGCGACGAGCAGTGTCCCGGCTGTCGCCCATGCTGCTCGCCACCAGTCCTGGAGTTCGATGTCGAGGGTGAGCAGATGGCGGGGAGCGTGCCACAGGGCGAAGTAGATCGAAAACGAGACGAGGGGATGAACGGCGGCGGCCACAACGGCAATCGTTGCGAACTCGACGACCGCGGAATACCGACGGATCCGGAGAGCCGCGTGGCCGGCGACGAGGCCGGCGACGAGCGACGGAGCGGCGATGATCGATCCAAGGAATGCGACCTGATCGCTGGTCACGGAGGTGGTCCCGAGCATGAGCGCTGAGAGCAGCGGGGTCACGAGTCGTGCGTGCAGCACCAGTGGCAGGCCGATGGCGCAGCCGGCCGTCGACACTCCCAGCACCTCGCCTGCACGGGCGAGGTTGCGGTGATGAGCGGCGTCCCCGCTGGCGAAGTGGTACCACGAAGAAAGGAAGAAGGTGACCACGCCGAGGGGCGGCGCTGCCAGCCAGACCAGCACAATACCGAGAGCGGCGGCGAGGTACATCCCGAAGAACAGCGTTGGTTTGACGAGCCGTGGCCCGATCACGACGTCGAGTGCCCCGTGGGGTAGGGCGACGACGATCGCGACAATCACGATCGACCATGCGGCGCGTGGGGTCGGCGTCCACCCGCCGAGGGTTGCAGTCAGCGTCGTTGCGGCGACACACACAGCAACGATGTGACGGTGTTGCTCGAGCCGGGGGCGGCGGCTGACCCGGTTCGTGGCGTTCATCGCGGGCAGCTTTCTGAGGAGGAACGTCCCGGCACCTCTTGGCGGGTGCCGGGACGTTGAGACGAGGCCTTTTGCGGGGTCAGGAGCCGAGGATCTCTCGTGCATCGTCGGGGATGAGCACCTCGTTCTCGACCGAGGCGGCGCTGCCGCCTCGTTCGGCTTCGACGTAGCCGTCCTCTCGGGACTTGGCCAGCGCAATCGCGAGGACCAAGAGACCGAACAAGGGCTTGGCGAGAACGTCGCCGAGCGAGTACATCACCTGGCGGGCGACCTGTGCGGTGGCCTGATTGTCGATCAGCGACGGGAGTATGTACGCAATCGGGTAGACGCCCCACGTCATGATGATGATGTAGCGCAGGGCATTGAGCAGCTTCTTGACGCTGCCGCTTTGGCGCTCGAGAGACTTGCCGAGCTCGACGAAGAGCACATACAGGATGTAGAGAAACGGGATCGTTGAGGCAACGGCCCACAGCATACGAGCCGAGCTGTGGGCAGCCGAGATCTCGCCGGGATAGCCGAGCGCGATCATCGCGACGGCCGCGACGGAGAGGCGGACCAGCAGACTGCGGGTCTTTGCGCTGGACAGCTTGAGAACGACGACGAGTTCGGCGAGCAGGAGCGGCACGGTCAGCAGCCAGTCCACGTACCGGTAGCCCTCGTTGAACGGTCTGCCGTTCTGGATGAACTTGTGGTTGGAGAAGCTGAACGCGTCGTTCCAAGATCCGAAGATACGTACGTAGTGGTAGAGCGCGATGCCGACCACCAGGGTCGACAGGTTGATGGCCATGCGGTGCTGAGGAGCGACTCGGTTGCGTACGAGTAGGAAGAACAGCAACGCCGCTCCCATGCTGGCGATGACGAACGAGAACGAGTTGTACACCAGGTTGAACTGGGTCTCGCCCAGA
>JAYTXO010000327.1:0-9116 GCA_043742905.1 Microbacteriaceae bacterium
AGGCTGTCCAGTTCCGCCGCCCGCAAGACGCCAAGCAGTTCGGGATCGAAACTGTCTACCAGGGTCTCGCCGTGTCACCCGCGCTCGACATCGCGTCAAACCTGTATCTCGGACGCGAGCTTCGCAAGCCGGGGATCGCCGGCACGGTGTTCCGCATGCTCGACACCAAGCTGATGCGCAAGAACGCCAAAGCCGAGTTAGATCGGCTGGGAATCTCGACGCTGCAGGATGTCACGGTCGCGATCGAGAACCTGTCCGGCGGGCAGCGTCAAGCTGTCGCGGTGGCGCGTGCGGCCGCGTTCGGCTCCAAGGTGGTAGTGCTTGATGAGCCCACCGCCGCGCTCGGAGTGCGGGAGACCAACCAGGTGCTTGAGCTGATCCTGCGCCTTCGCAACGAAGGCATCCCGGTGATTCTCGTCAGCCACAACATGCCGAACGTCTTCGATGTCGCCGACCGGATCCACATCCAACGGCTCGGCAAGCGCGCCGCGGTCATCACGCCGAAGTCGCACTCGATGACCGAGGCAGTTGCCATCATGACCGGAGCCGCGAGCGGATGACGCGGCGCGGGGCTCGGCGTCGAGCTAGCCATCGGGCCAGGCGGCGGTGAAGCATCTCTACGCCGAATTCACGGTACGCCCGGGAGCGCAGCAGCAGGTGGCTGGCTTAGTTGCTGCGTACGCCGATCAGGTGCGCGCCGAGACGGGATGCCTCGCGTTCGATCCCTTCGTTCGCACCGAGGACAAGCGCCGCTGGGTCGTGTTTGAGGCCTACGTGGACGATGCCGCCTTCGGCGCGCACATGACGACCGAGCACAATCGCCGGTTTAACGCCGAAATTGTCCAGCACATCGAGGGTGGCACCCCCTCTCTCGTATGGCTTACCGCAGTCGCTAGCGGGCGGTAGGGCGACCTTGACAGGGCAAGACACCATCGAGGCGCTAGCGCGTGGGCTCCTGCAGCGTCACGCCCAGACCGGAGAGCGCCAGATCGTCGGCATCGTCGGTCCCCCGGGAACCGGTAAGTCGACGTTCGCGCAGCGGCTGGCGACGCAGTTCGCGCTCGGCGACTGTGTGATCGTGCCGATGGACGGATTCCACCTCGCGAACTCCATCATCGGGGGCACAGATCTCGCCTCGCGTAAAGGCGCAATCGACACTTTCGACGGGGGCGGCTACGTTTCACTGCTCGCGCGTCTACGTGCTCGCACAGAGCCGATCGTCTACGCGCCCAGCTATCGCCGGGGCCTCGAAGAGCCGATCTCCGCCTCGGTCGCGGTCCCGGCATCCACCCCGTTCGTTCTCACGGAGGGAAACTACCTGCTCGCCCCGATCGAGCCGTGGAATCGAGTTTCTGGCTACCTCGACGAGGTCTGGTTCATCGACACGCCCCGCGATACCCGGATCGAGCAGCTGATCGAGCGACACATCGCGTTCGGTAAGGATCGGGCCGCAGCGACCGCCTGGGCCCTCGGCCCGGATGAGGTCAACGCCCGCTACGTCGCCGCGACTCGCGCGCGAGCCGATCGCGTAGTCGCCTGGCCCTGAGCCGACCCCTCGCGTCAGGATGGGCGGTCAGCGCAGGCACTCAAAGTGAGTGGTCGGGGTAACAGGATTTGAACCTGCGGCCTCGTCGTCCCGAACGACGCGCGCTACCAAACTGCGCCATACCCCGTCGCTGCCGGATGGTGATATTCACCGACAACTTACTTATGGTAGCCCACCTGGCCGAGCGCACCAGACGGATCTCTCGACCAGAAATGGGAAGAGATCAGTCCCTGGCGACCAGTGTGAGCACGACCGCCTCGGGCGGGCAGGCGAAGCGCACGGGTGCGTAGATCGAGGTGCCTAGGCCGGCCGAGACCTCGAGAAAAGAAATCCCGTGCGGCGTGCTCCAGCTACTGAGGCCCTGGGCCTGATCGCGCGGGATGTCGCAGTTGGTGACCAACGCCGGGAGCCCGGGGACACGCACCTGACCGCCGTGCGTGTGGCCGGCGAAGATAACGTCGGCACCCTGATTCACGAAGGCGTTGAGCACCCGCTGGTAGGGAGCGTGGGTGACGCCGATGCGGACGACCTCGGCGTCGGTGCTCGGAGTCCATTCGACGTTCTCACGCAGCTCGTCGAGGTCCCCTGGGAGCGCCGCCAGCTTGTCCCAGCCCCGATGGGCGTCGCCCGTCCCGAAGAACTCGATGCGGGTGCCCTTGATCTCCACGGCACGAGAGTGGTTGTTGAGGTCGAGCCAGCCGAGCTCGTCCTCCAAGAATATTTCCAGCGCCACCGTGTCGAGATCGTGCGTCGTGGTGTGCCGCTTCGACCGGCCTCCGAAGTATCGGAGCGGGTTTTTGAAGACCGGCCCGTGATAGTCATTCGAGCCGTGCACGAAAACTCCGGCGACACCCTCGAAGGGCTCGAGCGCTTCCTGCACACCGACGAGGCCGTCAACGTGGCCGAGGTTGTCGCCGGTGTCGACAACGAGGTCCGGCTCGTAGCGCGCCAGGGACCGGATGAAGGCCTGCTTCTTCTCCTGCCAGGGCGCCATGTGCAGGTCGCTCAGGTGCAGCACCGTGAGCGAACGGGCACCCTGCGGCAGAACCGGGAGCACCTCCTGGCGCACCGTGAAACGGGTTCGCTCGACGAACACCCCCCACGCGAACACGCCCAAGCCAGCGACCGCGGCCGCTCCAAGAGCAGCACCGGTCGCACGGCTGGACGGACTCACGGGCAGATCAATTTCATCACCGTCAGGGTGACCGGGGTCGACTTGCTCACCATGGCGTTCGCAGCAGGAACCTGCGTCACGATCTTGCCCACATCGGGATCGGTCGGCTTGGTAGCCACCTGACAAGCCTCGCTTATGCTCGTGAATCCCTTCGCAGTGAATGCGCCCTGCCCACCGGCATATGGCATTCCGACGACATTAGGTGCGGCGACCGCCAGACCGTTACTCGTGTAAACCGTCACGGTCGTGCCGCGCGGCACCTGGGCTCCACCACCGGGGCTGGTGCTCGTCACTGTGCCGACGGGCAGACCAGAATCGATCGGGCCGCCATCCGCATACGTCAGATCGGCCAAGGTGATCGCCGCTTGAGCCGCCTCGGGTGTTCCACCGATCAAGTTGTCTGGCACGAACGCCGGGCTCCCCGTCAACAGCGCCGCCGACGGCGCCGGGAAGCCGTGTCCGGGGAAGACCTTGTCGATCGCCTGGGCGATCGGCTTGAAGATGCGGTGACGCAACACGGAGGCGGACGAGCCGCTGACGCTGATGGAGCGCAGAGGCTGCGTCCCCGTCACATTGCCGACCCAGACCGCCGTGGAGGTCGCGGTTGACGAACCGACCATCCAGGTGTGCCAGGAGGAGTCAGTGGTTCCGGTCTTGCCGATGTAGGTAGTGCCGTCGTTCGGGTTCGAGGCCGCGGCCGTGCCATGGAGTACGCCGGCCATGGCGTAGGCCGCAGCGTTCGCGACATCCGGGGTCACCAGTGGCGACTGGCCACAGTTCGCGTTCTGGCCGGGCAAAGTGTTGTTGGCCGGGTCCACGACCGCGTCGATCATAATCGGATGGCAGAAGAAACCCTGGTCAGCGATGGCCGCGAAGGCGGCCGCCTGAGTGATCGGCGCGATGTTGTTCTCACAGCCGCCGATAACGCATGAGGGCTCGGTGTGCAGGTCGGACCCGTCGGACGCGCCGTTCGCGTCGTGCACCCCAAGGGACTGCGCGATTTTACGGGTATCACACTGGTCGACCTTGGTTCCCATCTGCAGGAAGACCGAGTTGATGGACTTGGCCGTCGCGTCCATGATCGTTCTCACGCCCTGCTCGTTCTCGTCATTCTTGAACTTGTAGACGTTGGTCCATGGTCCGTTGCAGCTGTCGACGAACGCCGATTGATTCAGCTGTCGCACTCCGGCGTCGAATGATTCGTTCACACCGTGCCCGGCCGCCAGGAACGCCAGCAGCGTGTACGGCTTGTACGTCGACCCGGGCTGGAAGCCGGTCGAACCACCGTGCACAAAGTCGGCCGCGTAGTTGACCGAGGTCTTCGTGATGTTGGTATTGGTGGGAATGTTGCTGTAGCCCTTGTTCGTCGCCATGTCGAGGATGCGGCCCGTGCCGACTTGGACCGTCACGGCGGCCGCGCCGAGCTGAAACCGCGTCTCGTCGCTTGGCGCGTACTGATTCACGACGTCAATCGCCGTTCGCTGAAGCTCGGGATTGACGGTGACGTACAGCTTGTAACCGCCGCGCTTCCAGTTCGCGATCTGCGCCGCCTTGTCGGCGCCGAGGGAGGCGACCTCGCCGTTCTTCACGGTGCGTATCGCGTAATCGCAGACGAACTGGAATCCGTCTGTCGCATTCAGGCAGCCGTTGGTGGGCTTGGACAGGTGCACGTAACTGGCGTCGATCTTGGTGGCCAGCGCCTCTTTGTGCTGCGCGTCGCTGATGTAATGCTCGCTCAGCATGAAGCCCAGAATCACGTTGCGGCGTTTCTCGTTCGCCGCGTAGTTTTTCGGGTTGAACAGGCCGTTGTTTGTCGGGTTTTGCACGATCGCTACGAGGCTGGCAGCTTGCGCGACGGTGACCTTCGCGGCGCTCGTGCCGAAATACTCCTGGGCGGCGGCTTCGACTCCGTAAGTGTTCTGGCCCATGCCGACGATGTTCAGGTAGGCAGCGAGGATGGTCTGCTTGCTGGCCTTCTTCTCGAGGCCGATCGCGTACTTCATTTCCTGCAGCTTGCGGCCGAGGTCGGGGTAGGTGGCGGCAGCGATGTCCTTGGCGCGCTGCTTGTCTGTGATGGTCTTACCAGCGGCGTCCGTAGTCTCGTTGAAGGCTTCCTGCACCCGGATGTTGCGCACCAGCTGCATCGTTATGGTCGACGCACCGCTTGAGGAGGTCTTGGTGAGATTGCCGACTGCGGCACGCGCCACGGAGGGGACGTCGATGCCGCCGTGGTCGTAGAAGCGGCGGTCCTCACCGGCGACGGCTGCGTTCTTGAGGTTGTCGCTGATCTGATCGAGCGCGAGCTCTTCGCGGTTCTGGTCGAAGACCGTGGCGATGTGGAAATCGGAGCCGTCAGCGTTTCTGGCGACAATCTCATTCTGCTGGCTTTGCTGGTCGATGACCAGGTACTCCGGCAGGGACTCGAATATCCCCAGCGTGTTGTTCGCGGTCATCCCGGTCACAGCGAGGGCAGGGGCGACCATAACGGTGACGAGAAGTCCGGCGAGGGCACTGAATCCGACGGTGCCGAGAACGGCGACGAGCAGACTGCTGGCCGACTTTTTGGGGGCGGGCATAGGCTACAGGGTACGTTATCCGCCCCCGATCCAAGCTGAACGGACGCCCCACAGTGCCTACACCTGCCGTGCCCACCTGGGAATACCTCACTACCCCGCTGATTATTCACAACACCGCAGCCATCCTCAACAACTGGGGTGCGCAGGGGTGGGAACTCGTGCAGGTTGTGACTGGCCCCGAGGGCGGACTCGTCGCCTACCTGAAGCGTGAGAAGACCGCAGAGATGGGAACCGCCGAATGAGCACGATCGCCGATCGCCTAACCGAACTGGGACTCGTTCTCCCCTCCGTCGCGAAGCCCCTGGCCGCATACGTTCCGGCCGTGATCACAGGCAATCTCGTCTACACGGCCGGCCAGTTGCCCTTCGTCAACGGGGTGCTCCACAAGACCGGGAAGTTCGGCGCGGACCTGACTGCCGAGGAGGGCCCAGAACTTGCGCAAATCTGTGCGCTCAACGCGCTCGCCGCGGTCGAGAGCGTCATCGGCTCGCTCGACCGGGTCACCCGCGTCGTCAAGGTCGTCGCGTTCATCGCCTCGACTCCGGATTTCACCGCGCAGCCCGCGGTCGCCAATGGGGCCTCCGAACTGCTGGGCAAGATCTTCGGTGAGGCAGGCATCCACGCGCGCAGCGCTGTCGGCGCCCCGAGCCTGCCGATCAACTCGCCAATTGAGGTCGAGCTGATCATCGAGTTCGAGTAGCTCCTGGCCTGTCGTTTTTCCGGAGTTCTCGTGTGTTTCTCCGGAGGATCCTGTTCGGAGGCCCGCAATCACGGGAGTTCTCCCGAGTTTGGCGCGTGAAACTCCGGAGAAGGGACGAGGGCGACTCTCAGCGGACGAAGGTGATCACCGCGGGCCAGATGCTCTCGAATCCGAGCGACGCAGCTCGGCCATTCGTGCATCACTTGCGCGTAGCTGAACCGAATGACGATGCATCCGACCGAGCCCAGGGCAGCATCCCGCTGTCGATCGTTTTCGAAAGCCTCGGCGCCCGCGTGGAACTGCTTACCGTCAACCTCGATCACCAACGATTTCCCGACGAGCAGATCGACTTCGAGCCCGACGATGCTCGGATGGACCATGAGCGGCAGCCCGCCGTCCAGCAGCCAAAGCCGAACGATTGATTCCAATCCGGAGTCAGCTCTGCCGTCGACGGCGTCTTGAAGCACATGAAGTCTTGAGGGCATCCGCGAGAAGATCGCATCGACACCCATCTCGCTCAAAAGGCCGAGGTGGAGGGCTGAATCAATGGCCGCGAGGGCGTCGGAGCGGTTGCAGGAGAGCAGGATCTGTGCCGTCGTCTGCTCGACAGATTCCCGCCACGACTGGCGGCGAGGTCTGACCTCGGGGAGGATTCGCCAGTGGCGGACAACGCCATTCAGTTCGCGAAGTGGGCTGCGGGTCACGTTGCCGTGCGGCGCCCAACTCACATGGATGTCGCGATCCTCCCCCGCCCAAATTCCATAGGTTCGCGCTGCCGTCGGCCCGCCAACGCGGCCGCCGAGTTCGATCGCGACCCGGTGGGCAAACGGCGTCTCTGACAGGCCGAACCACCCTCGCCGGATCCGTAACGCAGTGCGGGCGCGAAGCGCTGCCGTGATCGCAGTGCGGGGGAAGCCTGCTGACAGGAGCTGGTCTCGGGTCGCGATGCCGCCGAGGTTTCTGAGTGTCTCTTCGAGTTTCACGGCTCGAGGTTGGCCGCGTTCGTGAGGAATGAGTTGCAAACGAGCGCTTACGTGGCTTCCGAGGCCCCGCGCACCTTGTGGAGGGCGATTCCAGTGATCGGAGTGCGTTTCTCCGGAGTCTGCTCGGAGACTGTCGACGGGGTCCCCAGAATGACTGGGGTCGTCGCGGAAGTCTCCGGAGATAACAACGTTGTCTCCGGAGAAATTCTCTGGGTCAGTCCTCCGACTTTTGCGGCATCGCGAGCTTGTCGCTGATGATCTGCATCACCGAGGTGTCGGCGAGCGTCGTGGTGTCGCCGATCTCTCGGCCTTCGGCGACATCCCTCAGCAGCCTGCGCATGATCTTGCCCGACCGGGTCTTCGGCAGCTCGGCCACGATGAAGATCTGCCGTGGACGGGCGATCGCCCCGATCGAGGTGGCGACGTGCGCGCGCAGGACCACGCTCGCCTCGTCGGGGGTCTGAGCATCCGCGTGGTCGGCCCGCAGGATCACGAACGCCACGACCGCTTGCCCGGTGGTTTCGTCGTGCGCGCCAACGACGGCCGACTCGGCGACCATCGGATGCGACACCAACGCCGACTCGATCTCGGCCGTTGACAGCCGGTGACCAGACACGTTCATCACGTCGTCGACGCGGCCGAGCAGCCAGAGGTCGCCGTCCTCGTCGAGCCGCGCGCCGTCGCCAGCAAAGTAGTGGCCCTGCCCGGCGAACTTTGACCAGTACGTCTCGACGAAGCGCTCGTTATCCCCCCAGATGCCGCGAGCCATCGCTGGCCACGGCTCGGTGACGACGAGCAGGCCACCCTCGCCCGCGCCGACCGGGCTGCCGTCGTCGTTCACGATCGCGATCTCGACGCCGGGAATCGGGGTCTGGGCGCTGCCGGGCTTCAGGGAGGTGATCCCGGGAAGCGGGCTGACCATGATGCCACCGGTCTCGGTCTGCCACCAGGTGTCGACAATCGGGGCATGGCCACCGCCGATGACGTCGCGGTACCAGATCCAGGCCTCGGGGTTGATTGGTTCGCCCACGCTGCCGAGCACGCGGATGCTCGAGAGGTCGAAAGCATCTGGAATCTCGCGTCCGATCTTCATGAACGAGCGGATCGCGGTGGGCGCCGTGTAGAAGATCGACACCTGGTATTTCTCGATCAGCTCCCACCAGCGGCCGGGATGCGGGGTGTCGGGCGTGCCCTCGTACAACACCTGGGTCGCCCCGTTGGCGAGCGGACCGTAGACGACATAGCTGTGACCGGTGATCCAGCCGACGTCGGCCGTGCACCAGTAGACGTCGGTGTCCGCGTGTAGGTCGAAGACGTTCTTGTGCGTGTAGGCGACCTGGGTGAGGTAGCCGCCGCTTGAGTGCAGGATGCCCTTCGGCTTGCCCGTAGTGCCGCTCGTGTAGAGGATGAACAGTGGGTTCTCGGACTCGAACGCCTCGGCCTCGTGCTCGTCATCGGCGTTGTCGACCGCCTCATGCCACCAGAGGTCACGACCTTCGACCCACTCCACGTCGTTGCCGCCGCGCCGCACGACCAGGACGTGCTCGACGGATGTGCCCTCCACCGCCGCGTCCACAGTCGCCTTCAGCCCGAACACCTTGCCCTTGCGCCACCCGCCGTCGGCCGTGATGACGAGTTTCACCTGCGCGTCGTCGATCCGCGCGCGTAGCGAGTCGGCGCTGAATCCGCCGAACACCACCGAGTGGATGGCGCCGAGTCGAGCGATGGCAAGCATCGCGATGACGGCCTCGGGGATCAGCGGGAGGTAGACCGCGATCCGGTCGCCCTTCGTCACGCCGAGGGCGACCAGGGCGTTGGCAGCCCTCTTCACCTCGGTGGTCAACTCGGCGTAGGTGTATGAGCGACTGTCGCCGGGTTCACCCTCCCAGTGCAGCGCGACTCGGTCGCCGTTGCCTGCCAGCACGTGCCGGTCGAGGCAGTTGTAAGCGACATTGAGACTGCCGTCGCCAAACCAGGTCGCGAACGGGGCATTCGACCAGTCAAGGGTCTGGGTGAACGCGGTGTGCCAGTGCAGCTCACGGGCTCGGTCCGCCCAGAACCCGAGGCGGTCCTTCTGCGCGGCCTCGCCCAGTGCAGCCGTCGCGATCGCCGTAGCGACGAACTCGGAGCTCGGCGG
>JAYTXO010000328.1:0-11310 GCA_043742905.1 Microbacteriaceae bacterium
TTGCGCGGGGCCCGGCCGGGGATCCCGGTGCGGACCCGTGACCCCTGCGCAACATGCCCCGGCGCGACCGTGCGTCCGGCGGAACGCCGCGCCGCGCGACGGCGCTGGAGCGCGATCGTGCCGAGCACGATGACCAGCACCGGGGCGAGCGGCACCGCGAAAAGCAGAGTCGACTCCAGCAGGATCGCGAGCACCTCGATCCCAACCAGCGAGACGGCCGCCACGTACATCACGGCGACGGCCGTGCCGAGTCTCACCTGCACGGACTCCGTTGTGCGCCGGATGCGGTCGAGAGCTTTCACGCGTCCAGCTCCGGCCACTCGGCCAGCTGCAAGGCGAGCCAGGGGCTGAAGGCGAAGGGTGCGGCCGCGACGGCTTCGCGCAGGTCATCGGGGCGGATCCACGCCCACTCGGCGACCTCGTCTGTGGCTGGCCGCGGGTCGATGTCGACTGTGGTGCGAAACACCGGGCACAGCTCGTTTTCCACGATGCCGGATGCGTCAACAGCCCGGTAGCGGAACCGAGGCAGCACCGGCTCGAGCGGGCCGAGCGAAAGTCCGAGTTCGCGCTCAGCTCGACGGTGGATCGCAGCATCCAGATCCTCGCCCGGGGCAGGATGCCCGCAGAACGAGTTCGTCCACACGCCCGGCCAGGTGAGCTTGCCGAGGGCGCGGCGGGTAAGCAAGACGCGGCCGTCCGTCGAGAACACGTGGCACGAGAATGCGCGGTGCAGCGGGGTTTCGTGCGTGTGCACGGTCGCCTTGTCCGCGGTACCGATCGCGGCGCCCGACTCGTCGACGAGCACGACGAGCTCCGCGGCATCCGGGTCCTGGCTGAGAGCCGTGACCGTTTCCGGGGACTGCGACATGGGCGGGTTAGTCTGCCTAAATGGAAGCTATGGGGCTGCGAAAGGTAGCCGAGGAGCGGCAATCGCAGGTCGACGCCGTGCTGGCGCGCTTCTTCAGCCTAGCCAAGAAGCGCGCGGAGCCCCTGGGGCGCGAATATGTCGAGTTGTGGACCGAACTCGAGCTCAATACCGTCGGGGGCAAACGGTTCCGTCCGCGGATGGTGTTCGCGGCCTATCAAGCGCTCGGCGGCGAGGACGTGCAGGCGGCGGCATACGTCGGTGCGGCGTTCGAGTTGCTTCATACGGCTCTGATCGTGCACGACGACGTGATCGATAACGACTTCGTTCGTCGGGGCGCCCCCAACATCTCCGGCAGCTATCGTGACCGCGCGCGCGCTGCCGGAGCCTCTGAGGCGGATGCGGAACACCGCGGCATCAGCGCCGCCGTCATCGCGGGCGACCTGGCCCTCTTTAATGCGTACCGCCTGATCGACCGTAGTGGCGTGGACGACGCCACTCGCGAGCGACTGCTCGAGGTGATGGATGACGCCCTCTTCGCGAGCGCGGCCGGCGAGCTGATCGACGTCGACTTCTCCTGGCTGCCGTCGGTGCCGCCGGTAGACGACATCCTGGCGATGGAGCGGTTGAAGACCGCCGTCTACTCCTTCGAGTGTCCGCTGCAGGCCGGCGCGATCTTGGCCGGGGCGAGCGACGAGACGGTGGCGACGCTGGGCGAGTTCGGCCGCGACATCGGGATTGCGTACCAGCTCGTCGATGACCTGCTCGGCGTCTTTGGGACGGAAGCCGAGACCGGCAAGACCACGGTCGGCGACCTTCGGGAGGGCAAGCGAACCGTGCTCATCGCCTACGCGAGCGCTGCCGAGGGCTGGAGCGACCATGCGGCGCTGCTCGGCGATCCCGCGCTCGGCGATGAGGATGCCGCCCGCCTGCGGGGGTACCTGATCGACTGCGGAGCCAAAGCGTTCGCCGAGGGTCTCGCGCGCTACTACGCCAACCGCGCAATGACCCGGCTCCTCGAGCCGCACGTGCCGGCCGCGTTGCGTGCTGAACTGCATCCAGTTGCTGACGACGTGCTTGAGCGGGCCAAATGACGCGGCGTGTGAACTAGTGCCGAAACGTCCAGTCACAAAAATGGCAGCCCCGAAAATGGCAGCCCCGCGAAAAGTCGACGATGGTGGGCCGCGTCTCGCTCTGTACGGCTCGGTAGCCGAGCAGACCGCGAGCTTAGTCATCCGCCGCTACTCGACCTCGTTCGGGCTAGCGGCACGACTGCTCGGCCCCGCGGTCCGACAGCCGGTGGAGAACATCTACGCGCTCGTGCGGGTCGCTGACGAAATTGTCGACGGGGGCGCAGAGGAGGCGGGACTCGATCCATTGATCGCTGCCCGCATGCTGGACGAGCTCGAGGCGCAGACCGAACACGCGATCGACGAGGGCTACAGCGCGAATCTCGTGGTGCACGCCTTCGCGGCTACCGCGCGCGCGGCCGGCTTCGGCGCCGGGCTCACCGGGCCATTCTTCGAGTCAATGCGCGCGGATCTCACCGCCACCGAGCACAACCAGGCCAGCTTTGAGCGCTACATCTACGGCTCGGCAGAGGTGATTGGGCTGATGTGCCTGCGGGTTTTCGTGCGCGACACCGCCCGCACATACACGGATGCAGAACTCGCGACCCTCGAGACGGGCGCGCGGGCGCTCGGCTCGGCCTTCCAGAAGGTGAACTTCCTGCGCGATCTGGCGGCCGATGTGGAGACGCTGGGCCGCTCCTATTTTCCGGGAGTCGACGTGGCCGACTTCACCGATGCGCAGAAGAACGGGCTGCTCGACGACATCGACGGCGAGCTCGAGCTGGCCGGCCGGTCGGTTCGGCTGCTGCCGACGAGCTCGCGGCGGGCCGTAGCCACGGCGCAGGGGCTGTTCGCCGAACTCTCGCGGCGGCTGCGGACGATGCCCGCGGCCTCCCTGCTGACGACCCGCGTGCGGGTGCCCGATTCGGTGAAACTTCGGATTGCGGCGAGCGCGTGGCGCACCAAAGGCGACCGGACGAAGGAGATGTTATGACGCGCGCGATCGTGATCGGCGGCGGTATCGCGGGGTTGGCGACCGCCGCCCTGCTGGCGCGCGACGGCTACGCCGTCGTGCTACTCGAGAAGAACCCTGAACTCGGCGGCCGGGCCGGGTCGTGGGAACGCGACGGATTCCGCTTCGACACTGGGCCATCCTGGTATTTGATGCCCGAGGTGTTCGAGCACTTCTTCAAGTTGCTCGGCACGACCGCCGATGAGCAGCTTGAGCTGGTGCAACTCGACCCCGGGTACCGCGTCTATGGCGAGGGCTATTCCGCCCCGATCGATGTCGCCGCGAATGCCGAGGAGAACATTGCCCTGTTCGAGAGCGTGCAGCGCGGGGCGGGCCGCAAGCTCGCGGTCTACCTCGACAACGCGCGCGAGGTCTACGAACTCGCCGTGCAGAAGTTCCTGTACTCGACGTTCCAGAAGCTCGGACCGGTATTTACTCGTGATGTCATCCGCAAGGGCGCGCGTCTGAGTTCGCTGTTGCTCACCCCCCTGTCGCGACTGACTGCCCGCACGGTCAAGGACCGTCGCCTGCGGCAGATCCTCGGCTACCCCGCCGTCTTCCTGGGCTCCTCGCCGGATCGCGCGCCGAGCCTGTACTCGCTGATGAGCCACCTCGACCTCGCCGACGGCGTGCGCTACCCGATGGGTGGGCTCACGCAGGTGATCGCCGCGATCGCCCGCCTGGCGGCCGTCGAGGGAGTCGAGATCCGCACCGGAGTGACCGTGCGGCGCATCCTGGTCGAGAACGGCGCGGCGATCGGCGTCGACCTTGAGGACGAGCAGGGTGAGCTCGAGACCCTGCGGGCGGACCTCGTTGTGTCGGCTGCCGACCTGCACCACACCGAGACGGTCCTGCTCGCCGACGCGGGCGACCGCACGTACCCACAGCGCTACTGGGATACGCGAGTCGCCGGCCCGAGCGCACTGCTTCTCTACTTGGGCGTCTCGGGCGAGTTGCCCGAGCTGGAGCACCACACACTGCTCTTCTCGAAGGACTGGAAGGGCAACTTCGACGCCATCTTCGGATCGCCAACACGCGTGCCCGAGATCCCCTCGCTCTACGTCTGCAAACCGAGCGGCGTCGACCCGGAGGTTGCGCCCGACGGGACGGAGAACGTGTTCGTGCTTGTTCCGCTGCCCGCCGATCCGGGGCTGGGGCACGGCGGTATCGACGGAAGCGGGGACACCGCGATCGAAGCCCTCACCGATCGGGTGATCAGCCAGATCGCGGACTGGGCAGGCATCCCGGATTTCGCCGACCGCATTGTGCTCCGCCGCAGTTTCGGGCCGGCGGACTTCGTCGACGAGCTCAACTCCTGGAAGGGTAGTGCCCTCGGCCCGGCCCACACTCTGCGACAGAGCGCCTTCTTCCGATCGGGGAACGTCAGCAAGAAGGTGCGCGGTCTGTATTACGCAGGCTCGTCGACGATCCCGGGCATCGGCCTGCCGATGTGCTTGATCAGCGCGGAGCTGGTGATCAAGCGTTTGCGCGGGGACGTCTCGGCCGGGCCGCTGCCTGAGCCACTGCAGGCGACGCGGTGAACTGGCTCTATCTCGGCGGGCTGCTGTTCGCTCTGTTCGGGATGGTCGTGCTTGACCTGCGCTTCCGGCTCTTTTTTTGGCGTTCTCCGCTGCGAGCGGCGGTAGTGCTGATGCTCAGCGTCGCGTTCTTCCTGGTGTGGGATGCCGCGGGCGTGAGCCTCGGCATCTTTTTCCGCGGCAATCTCGCGCTGCTGACCGGGGTGCAGCTCGCCCCAGAGATCCCGCTCGAGGAGCTCTTCTTTCTCATCCTGCTTTGCTACCTCACGATGAACTGCTTTGGTCTCTTCTCGCGGTGGTTGAGTCGTCGGCGCCGCCGGGGTATCGAAACCGGCGCCCCGTGACGTACCTCCTCCTCAACCTCGCCTTCCTCGGTACGGTCGCGCTGGTCGCCCTCTCAAGCTGGCTAGCCCGCCGGATGCCGAACTGGCGTCTCGTCGCCCTCACGGCCATCCCGCTGCTTGTGCTCACGGTGGTCTTCGATAACGTCCTCGTCGGCACTCGCATCGTGTCGTATGACGCGAAGCTGATCAGCGGTGCGTTCCTCGGCGTTGCTCCGATCGAGGACTTCGGCTACGTGATCGCGGCCGCCGTGCTGCTCCCCTGCCTGTGGTCGCTGCTCACCCCGCCCGCTGTCTCAGCGGTACCTCGGGCTGTCTCAACTGCTTCTCCGGAGCAACTCGCGAATACGTCGGCTGGAGCCCGCGACACGCCGACCGTGGACTCAGAACTCCGGAGAAACGACAGGGACCGACCCTCGTGATCCGCGATCTCTTCCTCACCAGTCGTCCGCTGAGCTGGGTGAATACGGCATTCCCGTTCGCGGCCGCGTATCTGGTCGCGACCGGGCGGATTGACGCGATGTTGATCATCGGCACCATCTTCTTCCTGGTGCCGTACAACGTGGCGATGTACGGGGTCAATGACGTCTTCGACTACGAGTCCGACCTTCGCAACCCGCGCAAGGGTGGTGTGGAGGGCGCCCTGTTGCCGCCCGAGCACCACCGAGTCACGCTTTGGACAGCCATCTTGCTGCCGCTCCCTTTCGTGGTCTACCTGGTGGTCGTGGGCGGCTGGCTCAGTGACCTGATCCTGGCGATCAGCCTGTTCGCCGTTCTGGCGTACTCGGTGAAGGGGCTGCGCTTCAAGGAGCGGCCGTTTTTGGATTCGATCACCTCCAGCACGCACTTCGTCAGTCCGGCCGTGTTCGGTCTGGCGCTCGCCGCCGTCACGCCGACATGGCCGCTCATCGCGCTGCTGATCGCCTATTTCCTCTGGGGCGCGGCGTCGCACGCCTTCGGGGCGGTGCAAGACATCCAGGCCGACCGCGAGGGCGGCATCGGCTCGATCGCCACCGTGATTGGGGCGCGCGCGACCGCTCGGCTCTCGCTCGTGCTCTACCTGCTGGCCGGCGTGCTGCTGCTCTTCACAAGCTGGCCAGGTCCGCTGGCGGCAATGCTGGTGCTCCCGTACGTGGTGAATGCGGCGCCCTGGTGGAACGTGACCGAGTCGGATGCCGCATCCGCCAACCGCGGCTGGCGGCGCTTTCTGTGGTTGAACTTCGTGACCGGGTTCCTTGTCACAATGCTGCTCATTGCCTATGTGCTGCTGCGCCGCTGAGCCCCGTTCGGCTCAGGACGACACGCCGACCTGAGCGCGCGGCGAGAGACCGACGCGGGGACCCGGCTCAGTTCTTCACGACGATTGACCGCGCGTGCGGCGGAGCCTTCACCGGAATGATCAGCGCGAGACCGACCGCGAGCACCAGCACGATGCCCATGATGCCCCAGTACTGCGCCCCAAAAATCGCGATGAAGAGCGCGAAAAGCGCGGGCGCAAGGAAGGTCGCGACGCGTCCTGTCGTCGCGTAGAGGCCGAACACCTCGCCTTCGCGTCCGGCAGGCGCCAATCGGGTCAGGAAGGTGCGGCTCGCAGACTGTGCGGGCCCCACGAAAAGACTGAGTAGCAGTCCAAAGATCCAGAAGATCGTCTGGCCACCGGAATGCAGGAGGAACAGCATCGTGCCGCTGACGATCAGGCCAACGAGCGCGGCGACGATGACCGGCTTCGGGCCGACCCGATCGTCGAGCGAGCCGACGATCACCGTCGACAGTCCGGCGACCACGTTTGCGGCGATCGCGAAGATGATGACCTCGCCCTTTGAGAAGCCGAAAGTGCCCGCGGCGAGTACGCCGCCGAAGGTGAAGACGCCGGTCAGACCGTCGCGGAACACCGCGCTGGCCAACAGGAAGAAGACCGTGTGTCGGCTCTGGACCCAGAGGGCCCGGATGTCGCCAACGAGCCGACGGTATGCGCCCAGCACGCTGACCTTCTCGCGCGCCAGCGCCGCGGGGGCGCGGTACTCCGGCACCGCCAGCATTACCGGCAATGCGAAGATCGCGAACCACACGGCAGCGAGGAGCATCGAGACACGCACGGACTGCCCGTTGGCGCTGGTCACGCCAAACAGACCGATATCCGGGTGGATGAAGCCGAAGTAGAGGATGAGCAGCAGGAGGATTCCCCCGAAGTAGCCCGCGGCCCAGCCCAGCCCGCTGACCCGCCCAATCGTCTTCGGGGTGGAGATCTGCACGAGCATGGCGTTGTAGTTGACGGCCGCGACCTCGTAGAACAGGGTGCCTGCCGCCAGCAGCGCGAGTCCCAGCCAGAGAAACTCGGGCTTCGGCTCGACGAAGAACAGCCCGGCGACGCACAGCACGACGATCGCGGTCTCGACGGCCAGCCAGAACTTGCGACGGCCCGCGCCATCAGCCTTCTGCCCGGTGATCGGCGCGATCAGCGCGACAAGCACGCCGGCGATGCCGAGTGTCCACCCGAGCCAGGTGGAGACGAAGTCAGTGCTGCCGAAGTTCTTCGTGGTCGTCAGGTAGACCGTGAAGACGAAGGTGGTGACCACCGCGTTGAACGCGGCGGATCCCCAGTCCCAGGAGGCCCAGGCGATCACCTGTCGCCGCGGGATGACGCGGTCGGCCTGGAGTTCGAGGCCAGCGATTAGCTTCTGATCGGTCATGGCGAGAAGATATCGCGCAGTGCGGCAGATATCGAACATGCACGCGTGAACATTCACTGGTTGAGTCACGCAGGCTCAACTCTCAGCTTCGACGCTTGACAAGGTTATCCACAGGCTGCAAAACTTGACTCTGTTCGACTCAAGTCGAGCATCCATCCTTTCAAGGAGCAGAACTTCACATGGCTCGAGCAGTAGGTATCGACCTCGGAACGACCAACTCGGTGGTCGCCGTCCTCGAGGGTGGTGAGCCCACCGTCATCGCGAACGCAGAAGGCCTCCGTACGACCCCGTCGGTTGTGGCTTTCACCAAAGACGGAGAGGTTCTGGTCGGCGAGACCGCCAAGCGCCAGGCCGTCACCAACGTCGACCGCACCATCGCGTCGGTCAAGCGCCACATGGGCACCGACTGGAAGACCGAGGTCGACGGCAAGAAGTACACGCCGCAGGAGATCTCGGCCCGCATTCTCGGCAAGCTGAAGCGCGACGCCGAGCAGTACCTGGGCGAAGACGTGACAGACGCCGTCGTCACGGTCCCTGCGTACTTCAACGATGCCGAGCGCCAGGCCACCAAGGAGGCCGGCGAGATCGCGGGCCTCAACGTGCTGCGTATCATCAACGAGCCGACCGCGGCTGCTTTGGCATACGGCCTCGACCGGGGTAAGGAAGACGAGCTGATCCTCGTCTTTGACCTCGGCGGCGGCACCTTTGACGTCTCCCTGCTCGAAGTGGGCAAGGACGACGACTTCTCCACGATCCAGGTGCGCTCAACGGCCGGCGACAACCGCCTCGGCGGCGACGACTGGGACCAGCGCATCGTCGACTACCTCATCAAGAAGTTCAAGGACACCACCGGGGTGGATGTCTCTACCGACAAGATCGCGAAGCAGCGTCTCAAGGAAGCGGCCGAGCAGGCGAAGAAGGAGCTCTCGAGCTCGATGAGCGCCAGCATCCAGCTGCCGTACCTGTCGCTGACCGAGAACGGGCCAGCGAACCTCGACGAGTCGATCACGCGAGCGCAGTTTGAGCAAATGACGAGCGACCTGCTCGACCGCACGAAGAAGCCGTTCGAAGACGTCGTCAAGGAGGCGGGCGTTAAGGTCAGCGACATCGCCCACGTGGTACTGGTCGGCGGATCGACTCGCATGCCTGCCGTCACGGAACTCGTCAAGAAGCTCACCGGTGGCAAGGACCCGAACAAGGGTGTCAACCCGGATGAGGTAGTCGCGGTCGGGGCCGCCCTCCAGGCTGGCGTTCTGAAGGGTGAGCGCAAAGACATACTGCTCATTGACGTCACCCCTCTAAGCCTCGGCATCGAGACCAAGGGCGGCATCATGACCAAGCTCATCGAGCGCAACACGGCCATCCACCAAGCGGAGCGAGACCTTCACGACCGCGGACGACAACCAGCCGTCGGTCGCAATCCAGGTGTTCCAGGGCGAGCGCGAGTTCACTCGTGACAACAAGGCGCTCGGCACCTTCGAACTGACTGGCATCGCGCCGGCGCCGCGCGGCATCCCGCAGATCGAGGTCACATTCGACCTGGATGCCAACGGCATCGTGCACGTCGGCGCCAAGGACAAGGGCACCGGTAAGGAGCAGTCGATGACCATCACGGGCGGCTCCTCGCTGCCCAAGGAGGACATCGAGCGCATGGTTCGAGAGGCCGAGGAGCACGCCGCGGAAGACAAGTCCCGCCGCGAAGCCGCCGAGGTGCGCAACAACGCAGAGCAGCTTGCATATTCGATCGACAAGTTGATCAAGGAGAACGAAGACAAGCTCCCGGATGACGTGAAGGCCGAGGTCCAGGCCGACGTCGACGCGCTCAAGACCGCGCTGCAGTCCGAAGACGAAGCGGCAGTCAAGGAGGCGTTCGACAAGCTGAACGCCAGCCAGGGCAAGCTCGGTGAGGCGATCTACAACGCGCCGAGTACCGAAGGGCCCGCAGACAGCTCCGGCGACGCCACGCCCGAATCAAGCGACGAGGACATCGTCGACGCCGAGATCGTGGATGAGGACGAGTCGAAGGGCGAGTCCGACGACGCCAACGCTTCCGACAAGCCCAAGGGGTCGAAGAAGTAACGATGGCCGCCCAGGAGAAGGATCCGAAGGGTCCGAACGAATCTGAGGAGCCGGTCATCCGCGACAATATCCGCGACAAGCGGAAGAGCCGCCGCGAAACCGGGGATGCGCGCGAGGCCGACGGCCCGATCCAGGCCGAGGGTCCTGGCGTGGAACTGAGTGACGAGGATGCCGCGCTACTGGTCGAGGCCGAGCACGATCTGGTGGCCGAATACCGTGATCGTGCCGCTCGTGCGGAGGCGGAGTTGAAGAACTTCCGCACCCGCGTCGAGCGCGACCGAGTCTCTAACCGCGATGCCGTCATCGCTGAGGTGATCCGCACCCTGATTCCCGCGATCGACGACCTCGACCGCGCGGAAGCGCACGGTGATCTCACCGAAGGCAGCCCGTTGGCGATCGTGGCGCAGAAGCTTCGTGCGGGCTTCGAGCGTTACGGCCTGCGTCGGGTGGGCGAGATCGGCGAGGCCTTCGATCCTCAGGTGCACGAGGCCATCGTGCAGCTTCCGACTCAGGGCGTGACAGTGAACACCGTCGCGGATGTGATCGAGCCGGGCTATGCGCTGGGCGACCGTCTCATCCGCGCGGCCAAGGTCGCGGTCAGCGTCCCCGCCTAAACACACACCGATCCGACAACACCGATCCGACAACACCGATCCGAGAGTTCGACGGAGGGACATGGCCAGCCAGGACTGGTTCGACAGGGATTTCTACGCCGTGCTCGGCGTCAAGAAGGACGTGTCCGACGCGGATCTGAAGAAGACGTATCGCAAGCTTGCGCGTCAGTTCCACCCGGATTCCAATGCCGGTGACGCGAAGGCCGAAGCGCGCTTCAAGGAGATCAGCGAGGCGTATTCGGTTCTCTCCGACGCGGAGCAGCGTGCCGAGTACGACCAAGTGCGCGCGATGGGCGGCGGAGCTCGCTTCACCTCCGGCGGCGCTGGTGGCCAGAACTCGGGCTTCGAGGACGTGTTCGGCGGTCTCTTCAACGGGGGTCGCGCGCGGCAGAGCTATTCGGGCGGCGGCTTCGACGACCTGCTCGGTGGCATGTTCGGCGGCGGGCGGAACGCCGGCTTCGGTACAGCAAGCGGCGGCTACCAGGGCTTCGGCGGACCCACTCGCGGCAGCGATGCGACGGCGAACACCACGCTCGACTTCCTGACCGCGATCCGCGGGGAGACGGTCAGCCTGCAGATGCAGAACGGACGCGAGAACAAGGTCAAGATCCCGGCGGGCGTGGCCGATGGTCAGAAGATCCGACTGAAGGGGAAAGGCGCACCCAGCCCGGATGGCGGTGCGCCCGGCGACCTCGTGCTCACGGTCGCGGTGCGCAAGCATCCGATCTTCGAGCGAGATGGACTCAACCTGCGCGTCGATGTGCCGGTTACCTTCGCGGAGGCCGCCCTCGGCGCCACGATCGAGGTGCCGACGCTGGATGGCACGCCCGTGAAGCTGCGCGTCTCCCCTGGCACCCCGTCTGGACGCGTGCTGCGCGTCAAGGGACGCGGGGTCACCACCGCCAAGGGATCCGGCGACCTGCTGGCTGAGGTCATCATCGCGGTGCCGAGTCATCTGACCCCCGCGGCCAAGGAGGCTCTTGAGGCCTTCATCGCCGCGATGCCCGACGAGAACCCGCGCGAGGATCTGCTGTCGCGGAGCGGCCGCTGATGATCGGGGAAGGGGCCGCTGATGGACGTTGACGAGAACAGCCCGCTGTT
>JAYTXO010000329.1:0-5669 GCA_043742905.1 Microbacteriaceae bacterium
TGGTGCTCGTCGCCCTCAGCGGCGGCCCCGATTCGCTCGCGCTCGCCGCCGCCGTCGCCTTCGAGGCGCCACGTGCTGGCCTCCGCGCGGGCGCTGTCATCGTTGACCACGGGCTGCAGAACGGCTCGGCGGATGTCGCAGCCCGCGCCGCGCAGCAGGCCCGCGAGCTCGGACTCGCCCCCGTGCTCGTTGAGCGCGTCGTCGTCGCGGCCACCGGGGGACCCGAGGCCGCGGCCCGCACGGCACGCTACGCGGCTCTCGAACGCGCTGCGTTGGAGTTCGGCGCTGCCGCAGTGTTCCTGGCCCACACCCTCGACGACCAGGCCGAGACTGTGCTGCTCGGGCTGGCCCGCGGCAGCGGGGCCGCGAGTCTGCAGGGGATGGCTACCGTTCGCGGCCGGTACCGGCGGCCGCTGCTCGGTATCCGGCGCGCGACCACCGTGCAGGCCTGCGCCGACGCCGGCCTCGAGCCCTGGACCGACCCCCAGAACGCCGACCCGGCCTTCACTCGCGTGCGCGTGCGCACGACGGTGCTGCCGTTGCTCGAGCGGGAACTCGGTCCCGGCGTCGCCGAGGCACTTGCCCGCACGGCCGAGCAGTTGCGGGAAGATAGCGATGCGCTCGACACCTTCGCCGAAGAGCTCGTCGAAGACCTCGCCGACCACGCCGAGGCGGGCATCTCGCTCGACGTGCCCGCCCTCACCGCGAACCCACCGGCCCTGCGGCAACGGCTGATCCGGCTCGCGCTGTCGAGCGAGTTCGGCGTCGCACTGAGCCGAGCCCAGACCCTCGAGGTGGCACGGCTGGTGACCGACTGGCACGGCCAGGACGGTGTCGACCTGCCGGGCGTTAGGGTGGTCCGGCGAGGCGGACGACTTCACTTCGAAGCGAAAGGTACTGATGGAACCGCGTGATGTCGAGGGCGATCTGAGCGAGATCCTCTACACCGAGCAGCAGATCCACAACCGGATCGCGGAGCTCTGCCGCCAGATTGAGATCGACTATGCGGGCCGCGACCTCCTGCTCGTCGGCGTGCTGCGCGGCGCGGTCATGGTGATGGCCGACCTGGCCCGCGAACTGAATCGCGACGTCGAGATGGACTGGATGGCGGTCTCCAGCTACGGAAACAGCACCGAGTCGAGCGGCGTGGTGCGCATCGTTAAAGACCTCGACACCGACCTCGCTGGACGCAACGTGCTCATCGTCGAAGACATCGTGGATTCTGGCCTCACCCTCTCCTGGCTGAAGGCCAACCTCGAGAGCCGCAATCCGGCGTCCCTCGAGATCTGTGCCCTGCTGCGCAAGCCGGAGGCCGAGAAGGTGCACATCGACGCGAAATACGTCGGCTTCGCCATCCCGAACGCGTTCGTCGTGGGCTACGGCCTCGACTACTCAGAGCGCTACCGCAATCTCCGAGCGGTGGCCGTCCTGGCCCCGCACGTGTACTCCTAAACGGGGTTACTCCCGAGGCGAACATCCAGACGGCGCCAAGGAAACGCGCGGTAACCTGACATTCAAGTTTTCTGAGGGAGGAATCGGGCTCGGTGCCCGAGCGACTATGGACTTCAAGCGTATTCTTCGCGGCCCACTGGTGTACATCGTTCTGGGTGTTCTCGCGCTCTGGATCGGGTTCAGCCTGCTCACCGGCTCCGGCTCCCGACAGATCACTACTGAGGAAGGCCTCGGTCTCCTCGGCGACAACGGGGTGAAGACGGTCAAGATCTACGACAGCGAACAGCGCGTCGACTTGACCCTCACAAATTCATACACCGATCCGAGTGGGCAAAAACTCGGCACCACGGTGCAGTTCAACTATGTTCAGGCGCGCAGCGCCGACGTGGTCAAGGCCGTAGACGCTTCGACCGCGAAGTACGACGACGTGCCCCCGTCGACTAACTGGGTGCTGAGCCTGCTCAGCATCCTCGGCCCGATTCTGCTCGTCGGGCTGTTCGCCTGGTTCCTGCTCTCGAGCATGCAGGGCGGCGGCAACCGAGTGATGCAGTTCGGCAAGTCGAAGGCGAAGCTGGTCTCTAAGGAGAGCCCGAAGGTTACCTTCGCAGATGTCGCGGGGGCCGATGAGGCCGTCGAGGAACTCGAAGAAATCAAGGACTTCCTCAAGGACCCGGCGCGCTTCCAGGCCGTCGGTGCCCGTATCCCGAAGGGCGTGTTGCTCTACGGCCCTCCCGGAACGGGCAAGACCCTGCTGGCACGCGCCGTCGCCGGCGAGGCGGGCGTGCCGTTCTACGCAATCTCAGGATCGGACTTCGTCGAGATGTTCGTCGGCGTCGGCGCGAGCCGGGTGCGTGACCTGTTCGAGCAGGCGAAGCAAAACTCGCCGGCCATCATCTTCGTCGACGAGATCGACGCCGTCGGTCGTCACCGCGGTGCCGGCATGGGCGGCGGTCACGACGAGCGCGAGCAGACACTCAACCAGCTGCTCGTCGAGATGGACGGATTCGACGTCAAGACCAACGTCATCCTGATTGCGGCGACCAACCGTCCCGACATTCTGGACCCGGCGCTGCTCCGTCCCGGCCGCTTCGATCGCCAGATCGGCGTCGATGCTCCCGACCTCAAGGGCCGCGAGAAGATCCTGAGCGTGCACGCCAAGGGCAAGCCGATGGCGAAGGGCGTCAACCTTCAGGTTTTGGCGCGCAAGACGCCGGGCTTCACCGGAGCCGACCTGGCCAACGTGCTCAACGAAGCAGCGCTGCTCACCGCTCGCAGCCACGCGCAGCTGATCGACAACCGCGCGCTGGACGAGGCGGTCGACCGCGTCATGGCTGGCCCGCAGCGTCGCACTCGCCTGATGAACGACAAAGAGAAGCTCATCACGGCATACCACGAGGGTGGCCACGCACTCGCAGCGGCCTCCATGCGGCACACCGACCCGGTGACCAAGGTGACGATCCTGCCGCGCGGTCGCGCACTCGGGTACACGATGGTGCTCCCGCTTGAAGACAAGTACTCGATCACTCGCAACGAGTTGCTCGACCAGCTCGCCTACGCCATGGGCGGCCGCGTCGCGGAAGAGATCGTCTTCCACGACCCGACCACCGGGGCATCGAACGACATCGAGAAGGCGACGAGCATCGCCCGCAAGATGGTGACCGAATACGGAATGAGCGCCGCTATCGGTTCGGTCAAGCTCGGCCAGTCGCAGGGTGAGGTCTTCCTCGGCCGTGACATGGGTCACCAACGCGACTACTCCGAGGAACTGGCCGAAAAGGTCGATAACGAGGTGCGCTTGCTGATCGAGCAGGCCCACGATGAGGCCTGGCAGGTACTCAATACGAACCGCGACATCCTGGACAACCTCGCCAAGGAGTTGATGGAGAAGGAGACGCTGGACCACGACCAGCTCGCCGCGCTCTTCACCAAGGTCAAGCGCCTGCCCGAGCGGCCGCAGTGGCTATCGAGCAAGAAGCGTCCGATCAGCGATCTGCCCCCGATCACGATTGCTGCGAAGGCAGCGGTCGACGAGGGCATCGTCGATGGCGGAGTGGATTCCGCGCCGATCCGTCCGAAGCGAACGCCGCGCCCGCGCAAGACACCCGGCATCGTCACCGCCTAGGTACCTCGTGATCGACTCCGGACGCATCGAGGCGGCCGTGGCCGAACTCCTCGCCGCGATCGGAGAGGATGCATCGCGACCCGGCTTGGCGGCGACGCCAACCCGTGTCGCGGAGTCGTACCGCGAGTTTTTCGCGGGGCTCGAGCGGGACCCGCTCGAGCCGTTGCGCGCTGCCGAGATCGGGGTCGGCGAGCTCGTCGCGGGCGTTGGCGAACTCGGCGAGCTCGTGCTGGTGCGCGACCTGCACTTCCGCTCGATCTGTGAGCACCACCTGCTGCCCTTCACCGGCGTCGCACACTTGGCATACCTGCCCGGATCGCGGATCGTCGGCCTCGGTA
Source organism: Microbacteriaceae bacterium (assembly GCA_043742905.1). Classification (GTDB taxonomy): domain Bacteria; phylum Actinomycetota; class Actinomycetes; order Actinomycetales; family Microbacteriaceae; genus Lysinimonas. The sequence goes on from JAYTXO010000329.1 coordinate 3,913, forward strand.
GGCTCGCACGGGTGATGGACATCCTGGCCGCCCGCCCGCAACTGCAGGAGCGGCTCGGCGAGGAGGTCGCTTCAGCCATCGACGAGGGGCTCTCCCCGCGCGGCGTGCTCGTGATACTCGACGCACGGCACTCCTGCGTGATGGCCCGAGGACCCCGGCAGGTCGACAGCTCGACCGTCACGATCGCCAGCCGCGGCGCTCTGAGCAACCCCGCGGACCGGGCAGAGGCGATGGGCCTCATCTCGGCCGGTTCTGGGGCGCTGGAATGAAGGCCGAGCAGGCCCAAGCCCCCACGCAGATCATGGGCGTTCTGAATGTGACGCCCGACTCGTTCAGCGATGGCGGGCAGTTCGTCGCGGTTGATGCCGCTGTCGCTCACGCCGTCGCGATGGTTGAGCACGGTGCCAACATCGTCGACGTGGGCGGGGAGTCCACGCGGCCGGGCGCGGCACCGGTCGACGCGAAGACCGAACGCAAGCGGGTCGTCCCGGTGATTCGCGAGCTGGTTGCTCGCGGTATACCGGTCAGTGTCGACACGCGTCGAGCCCGCGTCGCACTGGCCGCGGTGGAGGCCGGGGCGCAGCTGATCAACGACGTGTCCGGCGGGCTGTGCGACCCCGAGATGGTGCGCGTGGTCGCCGAGACCGGCGTGCTCTACGCCGTGATGCACTGGCGCGAGGGCGGCGCAGATGCCGAGCCGAGCTACAAGAACGTCGTCAGCGAGGTGCGCCGCGAACTCAAAGGCCGCATCGCCCTCCTGATTGTCGAGGGCGTGAAGCCCGAGCAGATCATCATCGACCCGGGACTCGGCTTCGGCAAGACCGCCGAGCAGAACTGGCAACTGCTTGGCCACCTGCCGCAACTGGCCTCGCTCGGCCACGGCGTCCTTGTCGGTGCGTCTCGCAAGCGCTTCCTGGGATCGCTGCTTCCGGATGGCGCCCCCGTCGAGGGCCGGGATGCTCCCACCGCTGTAATCAGCGCGCTGGCGGCGCGATCCGGGGCATGGGCCGTGCGCGTGCACCACGTCGCGGCGACCCGGGCAGCGCTCGACGTCTGGGAGCATTGGCGACTCGGAGCCACATCATGAATCAGAACGACAGCATTGAACTGGATCGCATCACCCTCACTGGTTTGCGCGCCAACGCCTTCCATGGTGTCTTCGAGCACGAGCGTGTCAACGGGCAGCTCTTCGTGATCGACGTGGTTGTGCACCTCTCATTGGCGGCGGCAGGCGGTTCCGACGAGTTGGGCAGGACCATCCACTACGGCGAACTGGCCGAGGCGATCGTCGCGGCCGTCGAGAGCGATCCGGTGGATCTCATCGAAACGGTGGCCGAGCGGATCGCCGCGCTGGTGCTGAATTTTCCGCCCGCACAACTTGTTCAGGTGACCGTGCACAAACCGAGTGCGCCGATCACCGTCCCGTTCGACGACGTGAGTGTCACGATTCTGCGTCGTCGACCGTTGGAGGCGGCCGGATGAGCGTCACGCGGCGCCTGATCGAAGCGCCCGCTGTCATCGCCCTTGGCGGCAACCTCGGCGACCGGAAGGCGACCATGCTCGCCGCCGTGCGCGAGCTCGCCGAGACGCGGGGCATCGAGGTAACCGCGATCTCGCGCGTGATCGAGACGGCAGCGCTGCGTCCGAGCGGTGTCGATCCGGATGCTCCTGCCTACCTGAACGCGGTGGTGCTGGTCACCACGACCCTGACCCCTGGCGACCTGCTGACCGCGCTGAACAGGATCGAGCAGGCGCAC
>JAYTXO010000330.1:0-10620 GCA_043742905.1 Microbacteriaceae bacterium
CTACCGGAACGTTCTGCCCCTACGAGGCAACCGCTAGCTCGGAAGCATCCGACTGGCGAGCGTGGGTATCGACGGCGTCAGCAGGGCCCGCTTCGGTACCGATGCGGATCGCGACGCAATTGTGCGACTCTTCCCACGCCATCGCGAAGAAGACGCTGGTCTCGATAGGGCCGCTCTCGCCGCAGTCGAGGCAGCGCGGTTCAAAGGCGCGAAGCTCCATGATCTCGATGTCTGCCATGGCAACAGTGTGGGCCGGGGGACCGACAATCGCTGGTTTCGACACGTCGCTTCACTTCTCCTCAGCCAGCGGGGGCCTCGATACGCCACTTTGCGGCTACTCGACGAGTGAAACGGTTAGACTTCGCAAGGTCATTTTTTGGGCCGCGCGCAGCATCCGGGGCGTAGCTCAGCTTGGTAGAGCGCCCGCTTTGGGAGCGGGAGGCCGCAGGTTCGAATCCTGTCGCCCCGACTCATTTCCCACGACTTAAATCATCACGAATCAAGACAACGGAGACACCCATGGTCACCACGACCGTCGAGAAGATCAGCCCCACGCGCGTGAAGCTCAACATCATCGTCACGCCTGAGGAGCTCAAGCCGAGTATCGACCACGCGTACCAGCACATCGCCGAAGACGTGAACATCCCCGGATTCCGCAAGGGCAAGGTGCCACCGCCCATCATCGACCAGCGCATCGGCCGCTCCGAGGTGCTCAATCACGCGGTCAACGAGGGGCTCGACAAGTTCTACCGCGACGCGGCAGAAGAGGAGAAGGTGCGTCCGCTCGGTCGACCCAATGCCGACATCACCAAGTGGCCGAGCGTCGACGACTTCAGCGGCAACTTGGAGCTCTCGGTTGAGGTCGACGTGCGTCCCGAGTTCGAGATCCCGAACTACGACGGCCTGAAGCTCGAAGTCGAGCCCGTTGCCGTCAGCCCGGATGACGTGGAGGCCGAGCTCGAAAACCTTCGCAGTCGATTCGGCACCCTCGTGACCGTCGACCGCCCCGCCGCCACTGGTGACTTCGTGCAGCTCGACCTCATCGCCAAGATCGGCGGCGAGGAGGTGGATGCCGCGAACAACATCTCATACGAGCTCGGCTCGGGCGAGCTGATCGAGGGCATCGACGAGGCGCTCGATACGCTCACCGCCGGCGAATCCACTAACTTCGAAGCCCCGCTGCTCGGCGGAGATCACGAGGGCGAGGCCGCACAGATCTCGGTCACTGTCCTGGCCGTCAAGGAGCGCGAGCTTCCGGCCGCCGACGACGACTTCGCTCAGATCGCTAGCCAGTTCGACACCATCGGCGAGTTGCGCAGCGACATTCGCGAGCAGCTCGGTAAGTCGGGCGAGTTCGGTCAGGGTGTCGCCGCGCGCGACAAAATTGTGGATGTGCTGCTCGAGAAGCTCGACATACCGGTCCCGCAGGGCCTCATCGACGATGAAGTGAACCGCCACCTCGAGCAGGAGGGTCGCCTCGAAGACGACGCCCACCGTGCAGAGGTCGCCGAGTCGAGCGAGAAGACCTTCCGTTCGCAGATCCTGCTGGACGCGATCGCCGAGAAGGAGGAGGTCAAAGTCAGCCAGAATGAGCTCACCTCGTACCTCGTTCAGGCTGCCGCGCAGTACGGGATGGAGCCGGGCGAGTTCATCAAGGTCATCGACTCCAATGGCCAGCTGCCCGCCATGATCGGCGAGGTGGCGCGCGCCAAGGGTCTCGCCGTCGTGCTGTCGAAGGCCAAGGTGGTCGACACCACCGGCAAGGCTGTCGATGTTTCGGCTCTCACCGCCGCCATCCTGGAAGAAGAAGATGACGACATCGAGACCAGCGACGCGGGCGCGCTGCCGCAGCCAGCAAGCGCGGTTTCAGACTCCATGCCGAAGAATGCGCGCGACAACCACGGGCGCAAGTCCGGCAACGAGCACTTCGGTCACGACCACAGCTAGTCACTTTCGTCGAGGGGTCGCTAATGGGGCAATTGGGCTGGCGGGACGCCCCGATAGCGCCCCTTCGGCAGTATCGATGACGCGGTACGCGGCTTTGCTGCGCGGGGTTAACGTCGGCGGCGTCACGATCAAGATGAATGAGCTCGCTGCGGTCGTGACGGGTCTCGGCTCAGCGCCTGACCACGTCACAGACGTCACAACCGTTCTCGCCAGCGGGAACGTATTGTTCACGACCCCGGATGCCGCTCCCGCCGCCAAGCAGGCGCTCGAAGCCGCCCTGCGCGAGCGCTTCGGGTACGAGGCCTGGGTGCACGTGCTCACCGTGGACGCGATCCGCGAGATCATCGCCGCCTACCCTTTCAAGCGCGCGGCCGAGCGGCACGCCTACGTGGTCTTCGCCGTCAAGCCCGAGGTGCGCGCCGAGTTGCTCGCTGTGACTCTCGACCCGGCGATCGAGCAGGCGGCGCCCGGCGACGGCGTCCTGTACTGGTCGGTGCCGAAAGGCTCGACGCTCTTCTCCGCGATGGGCAAGGCGCAGGCGAAGTCCCGCTACAAGCCCTGGCTGACCACCCGCAACCTGAACACCCTGGAAAAGCTCGCTGCCGGGTGAGTGTCCCGCGAAGCAGCCGCGTCGAAACCGCCCAACGATCGCCGCCCACCGATCGCCAGCCCATGCACCGAGAACGGACGGATATCCGCGGCAACTCGGTGCACAGTCCCGCACTCAGCGGGGCTCGTCCAGCGGAGCTATGTCTGGATTACGCAGAATCGGTTGCCCTCCGGGTCTTGCATGATCACGTAGTCGGCGTCGGGTGGGCGCTTGTTCCAGTGCACCCGTGTCGCGCCGAGCGACTCCAACCGTGCCACCTCGGCAGTTTGCTCGTCGGCATAGAGGTCGAGGTGGATGCGCGGAGGCAGCGTTCGCTCCGCGGGGTGCTGGTCGAGCGAGACGTTCGGTCCGGCTCCGTCCCGCGGGCGCAGCAGGGCGAAGTCGTCGTCATCGCCCGGTCGATCGATGTAGTCGAGTGCCTGCATCCAGAACCGCTTCTGAGCCGCCAGATTCTCGACCCGGATGACGATCGACCCCACGGTGATCATTCGGGGGCCTCCTCCAGGAGGTCGTCGGCGTACGCGAGTACAGCGCGCTGATACCGCGGCAGATGCGGCGCGAGCGCGTGCAGCACTGAGACGAGAGCTTCGGTTGTTCGGCCGCTGCTTGCCAGGGCCAAGGCGGCAAAGGCGGTTGCGGCGTCGGCCAGCGGATGGTCCACCTGGCCCGCGAACTCGGCGCTCAGAATCTGGAGCGACTGCTCGGGATGCCCGAGGTTGCGCACTGTCGACGCGTACTGGATGACGGCTTGCCCGCGTCGCACGTCATCCAGCCCGGCCGCGAGAGCCGCCCGGTAAAGCGGTGCGGCGTCTTCCTCCCGTCCGGTGGAGTCGCGAGCTCCCGCCCGCTCGAGCAGCGCAAGCGCATCGCTCGGGTCGCGCTCGGCAGCGAGGGCGTCGATCTGCGCGACCAGTTCGTCGTCGCCGAGGGCCGCAGCATCCGCCCAGACGGCATCGACGCGGGTCTGCCAATTGTCTGCCATGCCACAACGCTACTTGCGGACCTCGTCGACACTCCCCGGACGGCACAGAGCGGCTGCGTTTTTTGGTTCGCCCTCTGCCGAGGGCGAACATGTCAGTGCGGTCCGAGGCCCCCCGGTAGATTCGATTTCGACATTGTTTCCCGATCCTGGGGCGAAACCGAAACGGAGCACAACCCATGGCCGACATGGCATTCCAGCCGAGTGTCTTTGACCGTCTTCTGAAGGACCGCATCATCTGGCTCGGTTCCGAGGTGCGTGACGACAACTCCAACGAGATCGCGGCTAAACTCCTGCTGCTCGCCGCGGAAGACCCGAAGAAAGATATCTTCCTGTACATCAACTCGCCCGGTGGCTCGATCACCGCGGGAATGGCCATCTACGACACCATGCAGTTCGTGCCGAACGACATCGTCACCGTCGGGATCGGTATGGCCGCGTCAATGGGCCAGTTCCTGCTCACCGCGGGCACCAAGGGCAAGCGCTACATCACGCCTAACGCGCGAGTGCTGCTACACCAGCCGTCTGGCGGCTTCGGCGGAACCTCGTCGGATATCCAGACTCAGGCACAGCTCATCATCGACATGAAGAACCGCCTCGCCGCCATCACGGCGGAGGCCACTGGCAAGACACTCGAGCAGGTCAACCTCGACGGAGACCGCGACCGCTGGTTCAGCGCGGAAGAAGCCCTCGAGTACGGCTTCGTCGATCACATCCGCTCGTCCGCTGCCGACGTCGTCGGCGGCGGCGGCACCGAAGAAGACAAGAAGTAAGGGACTGAGAATCATGGAAACCCCCACGTTCAAGGCTGGCGGAGATCTAGCCGACCGGATGCCGCAGTCCCGTTACATTCTGCCGAGCTTCGAAGAGCGCACGCCATACGGCTTCAAGCGTCAGGACCCGTACGCGAAACTGTTCGAGGACCGCATTATCTTCCTCGGCGTGCAAGTCGACGACGCGTCAGCCGACGACATCATGGCCCAGCTGCTCGTGCTCGAGAGCCAGGACCCGGATCGCGACATCGTCATGTACATCAACTCGCCCGGTGGCTCGTTCACCGCGATGACGGCGATCTACGACACGATGCAATACATCCGTCCGCAGGTTCAGACGGTTGTACTCGGCCAGGCGGCGTCGGCTGCGGCGGTCATCGCTGCTGCCGGAACGCCGGGCAAGCGCCTCGCCCTGCCGAACGCGCGCATCCTGATCCACCAGCCCGCCGTCGGCGAGGCGGGCCGCGGTCAGGCATCGGACATCGAAATTCAGGCTAAGGAGATCCTGCGGCTTCGCACCTGGCTCGAGGAGACACTGGTGAAGCACTCGAACCACGACATCGTGCGCATCAACCGTGACCTCGAGCGCGACACCATCCTGTCGGCCGATGAGGCCCTCACCTACGGCCTGATCGACCAGGTGCTCACCAGCCGCAAGAACCTGCCCGCGCTGGTCAAGTAACGCGGGTCGCCGCAGGTCAGAAGGCCCGACCGGATCGCTCCGGGCGGGCCTTTTGCGGGTTCAGTCGACGTTCCGCCGGCGGCGGGCGATGGTGGCTCAGGCGGCCGGCGTGGCGGCGGTCGTGGCGGCGGGCGCGGTGGCGGGTCTGCGCTGCCGCTGCCGGTCAGTGATTCAGGAAAAATGGGCGATCTCTGCCCGAGTTGGATTGAAATCCAGGGTTCTTCCTGAGTTACCGCCCAGGGGGCGGGGCGCCGAGATCCTTCGCTTGCGGATCATCAGCCTCGCCGTGCCCGTCATCGCGGCGACGCCGGCGCGTCAACGCCACCAGGGTCACAATTGCGGCGGTGGCCACGGCGAGCAGGATGCCGCCGATCCACAACACATCGGCCAGCGGAACTTGCGAATCGCGGCTCGCCTCGCTCCCGCCGCCCGCAGCATTTGGCTTGGGCGGCCCCTTCGCGCCGTCACAGCCGGGCGGATCAACGACGCCTTTCGTCACGGCGGCGGCACTGCTGGGAGCCCAGGTGAACGGGATCTCGCCACTCACTGTGTGCCCGTCGCCCGACACGATCTGGAAGATGATCGTGTACTTCCCGGGAGGCCCGAGGCGCGCCGCCGTGAACAGGTTGGTGCCGACGATCGAGACGCAGCCGGTCTGATAGTACTTACCGCCGGCATCCTGGATCTCGAATGCGAAGCCGCGGCCCGACCCCCCGATGTCGAGCAGCGCGTTGTTCGTGTCTATCGCGAACTGGGTGGGAAGCGCAGTCAACGTCTCGTTCGGGCTCGGGGTGGACGACACGATCTGGTCGTGCGCGAAAGCTGGTCCGGCGACGCCGGCGACGCTGGCGACAGCGAGGCCGATCACCAGGAGCAGAGCAGGGCCGCGGCGCATGGTTAGCTCGCCTTCTGCCGCGGACGGCGTCCGGCTAGGGCGATCACCAGCGCGATCAGGCCGAGCACCAGGCCGACTCCGCCGATGATCCGCGCAAGAACGTCAGGCCCCTCGGCCGTCGATCCGGCGCCGGTGGTCGTGACCGAGGGAATCGGAGCGGTGTCCGGATCCTGGTCGGTGACGGCTTTGTCGTTGACGTAAAGCACTGGTGCGGGATGGTCCGAGGCGACGCCCCCAGCCCAGGAGACCACCGACCCGTCGGTGTAGCCCTGTTCGACGGGCAAGGTGAACTTGCCGACAGAGGGACCGGCACCGACGAAGATTTTAATGATGCCCTCACTTCCTGGGCCGTACACCGATCCGGATGTCGCGGTCCAGATCACCTGGGTGACCGCCTCGGTGATGGGGCTGTCGCCGTTCTTGATCGGCTCGGCGAGCTTCGTCGTGACGAGCTGGGTCGCCCACCCCGCCGCAGGGACGTAGCTGATGCCTTGAAGTAGGGTCTCCCCGCCCGGGTGAGGGAGAGGAAACGTGTTCGACGAGGCGCCATCGGCAGTCTCGTTCGGCACCCGCAAGGTCAGTGTTGTGCAGGTGCCAGGGGTCGCCATGTTCTTCTCAAGGGAGACGAGAGCGCTGGCGCTCAGGGGCGCCGAGATCGCGAGCAAGAGGGCGGCGCCGACGGCGGCCGCGGCAACGGCAACGGGCATGGTGCGGAGCTTGGCTGTCGTCCTCACAGTTGTCCTCAACACGGCTGTCGATGTGTTCTGGATGCCACCCGTGAGGCACGCGTGCTCAGAACGGGAGCAGGGGAGGGACTCGCCGCGGAGAGCGCGGCGGGGAGGTGTGCGAAACCGGTTGCCAGGATTGGCGCCGCGGCGCCGGTGATCCGGCCAGACACGAGCATGACGAGCCGCGCGAGCAAGTTCCAGACCGCGAGCTCCGCGGGCCAGTCGCTGGGCGCGCGTGAACATCGGCATAGTCCCAGCCTAAGTCGGAGGCTGGAGACGGCGCGCCGACGGCCCAATTCCACACACTGCCTGTCCACTCCGGTGGTTCGGGTTAGGCTCGGTCGCATGGCACGCATCGGGGAGAGCGCTGACCTGCTCAAGTGCTCCTTTTGTGGCAAGTCGCAAAAGCAGGTTCAGCAGCTCATTGCAGGCCCCGGGGTCTACATCTGTGACGAGTGCGTCGAGCTCTGTAACGAAATCATCGAGGAGCGTCTGGCTGAGGCCGGCGAAGAGGTCTCGAGTGAGTTCGACCTTCCCAAGCCCAAAGAGATCTTCGGCTTCCTCGAGGAGTACGTGATCGGACAAGAGCCAGCCAAGCGCGCTCTCTCGGTCGCTGTCTACAACCACTACAAGCGCATCCGGGCCCGTTCGACGCTCGCCGCAGCCGACGCGCTCATCGACGACATCGAGATCGCCAAGAGCAATATCCTGCTCATCGGACCGACCGGATGCGGCAAGACCTACCTGGCGCAGACGCTCGCCAAGCGCCTCAACGTGCCGTTTGCGGTCGCGGATGCTACGGCGCTGACCGAGGCCGGGTACGTCGGCGAGGACGTCGAGAACATCCTGCTCAAGCTCATCCAGTCCGCGGACTACGACGTCAAGCGCGCCGAGACAGGCATCATCTACATCGACGAGATCGACAAGATCGCGCGCAAGGCTGAGAACCCGTCGATCACCCGCGACGTGTCGGGTGAGGGCGTGCAGCAGGCGCTGCTGAAGATCCTCGAGGGCACGATCGCTTCGGTGCCGCCGCAGGGGGGCCGCAAGCATCCGCATCAGGAGTTCATTCAGATCGACACGACGAACGTGCTGTTCATCGTTGCTGGCGCCTTCTCGGGCCTGGAAGACATCATCTCGGCCCGCGTCGGACGCCGAGGCATCGGCTTCGGTGCCCCGCTGCACTCCAAACGCGACGAGGCGACCCTGTTCAGCGAGGTACTTCCCGAAGACCTGCACAAGTTCGGCCTGATCCCCGAGTTCATCGGCCGTCTGCCCGTCGTCACCACCGTGTCGCCGCTTGACCAGCACGCACTCATGGAGATCCTGACCGTGCCGAAGAACGCGCTGGTGCGTCAGTACCAGCGCATGTTCCAGCTCGACGGCGTTGAACTTGAATTTGAGCCAGATGCTCTCGAGGCAGTCGCGGACCTCGCGGTGCTGCGCCAGACCGGCGCTCGCGGCCTTCGTGCGATCCTCGAAGAGGTGCTCGGCCCGATCATGTTCGAGGTCCCCTCGAGCGAAGAGGTGGCCCGCGTCATCGTGACCAAGGGTGCCGTGCTCGAGAACGCGGCCGCGACCATCGTGCAGCGCCCTCCCCGTCGCGCGGAGAAGTCCGCGTAGTCACGCACATCAAGGATGAACGGGCCTTCGGGACCTGAATCGTGGTCGAAACTGGCTGACTCGGCCGTGCCGTCCTCCATGCGGTGACGCAGCGTGCGCTACGAGGTGAAAAGCGCGCTGTAGGCGTTCAGCGCCGGCTGCCCGCCCAGGTGTGCGTAGAGCACGGTCGAATCCTTCGGGATGTCGCCGGTCATCACGAGATCGATGAGACCAGCCATTGACTTGCCTTCGTAGACCGGGTCGATGATGACGCCCTCGAGGGAGCCGGTGAGCCGGATGGCGTCGAGCGTGGACTCTACGGGGATGCCGTACAGGGCGCCGGCCCAGCCCTCGAGCACGGTGATCTCATCCTCGCGGAGCTCCCGACCGAGGTCGATCAGCGCGGCGGTGTTCCGCGCGATCCTGGCGACCTGCTCTCGGGTCTCGGCGATCTTCGCAGAGGCGTCGATGCCAATCACGCGGCGCAAGCGGTCCTGCCCCGCGAAGCCCGCGATCATTCCTGCGTGCGTGGAGCCGGTGACGCTGCACACCACGATCGTGTCGAAAAAGATACCGAGATCCTTCTCCTGCCGCTCCACCTCGTAGGCCCAGTTGGCGAATCCGAGACCACCGAGCCTGTGCTCAGAAGCTCCAGCTGGGATGCCGTATGCGACCCCGCCACGCTCGGCCACGTCGTCGAGGGCGCGCTGCCAGCTGCTCTTGATCCCGATACCGAAGCCAGCAGGGTCGAGCCGGACTTCGGCGCCCATGATCCGCGACAGCATGATGTTGCCGACGCGGTCGTTCACCGAATCGGGCCAGTCGACCCACTTCTCCTGCACGAGCACCGCCTTCAGCCCGAGCTTCGCGGCCACCGCGGCGACCTGGCGCGTGTGGTTGGACTGATAGCCGCCGATCGAGACGAGCGTGTCGGCTCCGGAGGCGAGCACATCGGGTACCAGGTACTCGAGTTTGCGCGTCTTGTTGCCGCCGAACGCCAGGCCGCTGTTCACGTCCTCGCGTTTGGCCCAGATCTGGGCGCCTCCGAGATGCGCGGTGAGCCGGTCGAGAGGGTGGATCGGGCTCGGCCCGAAGGTAAGCGGATAGCGCGGGAAGTCGGCGAGGGACATTGCGGTTCCTTAGTGGTTGGGATCGGTGTCGAGAGTGCGCCAGTTCTCGGCGCTGTGCGCCGCGGCGAGCTCGGCGTCGCCCGCCGCACAGTCGGCGATGATCTGCCGGTGCTGTGCCACGGATTCGGCCGCTGCGAGGCTGGAGAATCGGTTCCGCTCCGCGCGTCGTAGCAGGGGAGTGATCTGTTCCAGCTGTTGAGCCAGTACTGCGTTGCCTGCGGCGTCGACCAGCACGTGGTGGAAGGCATCGTCGGCAGCGAGGGCGGCGTCGGCGTCGTCCGCGTCCAGGGCGGCAGCGAAACGGTCGTTTGCGGACCGAAGCGCCCGGAGGGCTGCGGCATCGAGCCGCGGGACGGCGAGCCGTGCGGCAAGCGCGTGAAGCGCAGAGGCGACCTCGGCAGCCTGGCGGGTGGCATCCGAGTTCAGGGGGCTCACCAGGGTTTCTCGGCCGGCCCGGGCAATGACGAGGCCGGCCCGCTGCAGTTCGAGCAGAGCCTCACGGATGGGGGTGCGGCTGACGCCGAGCCAGTCGGCTAGTTCGGTGTCGCGCAGTCGCTCGCCGGGAGTGAGGGTTCCATCAACGATCGCGTCGCGCAGTCGCGCGTACGTCGCCTCGCGCAGAGAGCGGCGGACGATTACCACGGCATCGGATACGGGAACCGGCATACAATATATTGCACAATACAAGGGCGAAACGCAAGTAGCGTAGGCACGTCGGCGGTGCGACGTAACGTCACAGGCATGGATCGAAGCATCAGGGAGTTCTGTATCGCCGTCGACTCCGCCGCGCTCTATGATCTGTGCGCTCGCCTCGCGCGCACCCGTTACCCGGTCGCCGCACCCGGCACACCGGGGGAGCACGGGATGCCACCCGACGGGTTGCGAGCGCTCGTCGAGTACTGGGGCTCCGGCTTCGACTGGCCCTCCATCGTCGCGCAGCTGAACGCCATCCCGCAGTTCACTGCCGAGCTCGACGGCCGCCGGGTGCACTGGGCGCAGCTGGACGGCAGACCGGGTGCCCCAACCATCGTCCTCACTCACGGCTGGCCATACACCTTTGCCGACATGCTGCCGCTGGCCCAGCTTCTCGTCGGCGATTTCACGGTGATCATCCCCTCGCTGCCGGGCTACATCTTCTCGGAAGCCCGTGACGAGTCATTCACCGGCCCCGCGGTGGCCGAGTTGTGGCACCGGTTGCTGTCGGAGGTGCTGCAGACTCCGGCCTACTTCAGCTACGGCGAGGATGTCGGGGCCGGGGTAAGCGACTGGCTGGC